>NZ_AULM01000024.1 GCF_000422285.1 Desulfatiglans anilini DSM 4660 | reverse complement strand
CGCGCTGGATATCGGGCAGGGGGCCGAAACGATTCATTCGCAGATCGTGGCCGAGGAGTTGAAGATCCCGATGGCGGAGATCCAGGTGATCGCCGCGGACACCGAAACGACGCCCGTGGACATCGGTTCCTGGATCAGCGGCAACGCCTACGTGTGCGGAAATGCCACACGGGTGGCGGCCGGCAATGTCCGCAAACAACTCCTCGAACTTGCGTCTCAGCAGCTCGAGGCGAGCATCGATGACCTGGTGCTGAAGGACAAGAAGGTTTATGTGGCGGGGTCCCCCAGCAAGGCGCTTACCTACGGGGATTTGGTGGCGCTGAGCATCCAGACGCGCCGGGGGGATCCGATCATCGGAGAGGGCCACTGGCGGACCATGAGGGACGAACCAACGCATCCGAGTCTGGCTACGACCAAGGGAAGGTGGACGGAAAACTATGCCTTCGATGCCCAGACGGCGGAGGTGGAGGTGGACACCGAGACAGGGAAGGTCAGGCTCCTGAGGGCTGTCACGGCCCACGATTGCGGTTTCCCTATCAACCCGCTCCTGGTCGAAGGGCAGATCGACGGACAGATATCGATGGCGCTCGGGCACGCTTTCATGGAAGAGATCATGATGGAAGAGGGGCGGACACTCAACCCGAACTGGCTCGACTACCGTATGCCCTGCATCAGGAACATCGCCCCCTCCGAGCATATAGACGTGATCACGGAGCAGTACAGGGTCGGGCAGCCCTATCGCACCAAGGAAGTCGGAGAAGGCTACGTCTCCGCCATTTTGGCGGCCATCGCCAACGCCATCTACGATGCCGTGGGCGTCAGGCTCTTCTCTACGCCGTTTACGCCCGAGAAGATTTTGAAGGGTCTTGGCAGCCGCAGCGTGTAAAGCAAAATCCTCATTTCCGGACTGGAGGCCGGGTTATACCGGGTAATCGTTTCCGGGCGGACACTAGCCAGATTTTCTTCCGGCCGGTCCCGGGAACGAACCCTGCCGGAAGGAAGGGTCAAACATAGGATGACGCGCCGGCGATCCCGGCGCGCACAGGGAAATCTCGATCTTGGAGGGTCCGAATGGATCAGGTGAGCTACTGGAACAAGCCGTTGGAAACGCTGCCGCGCGACCAGCTTCAGGAACTTCAGTTGCAGCGTTTTCAGGAGCGTATGGCTTATGTGTACGAACGAAGCCCCATGTACCGGAGAAAGTTCGACGAGGCTGGCATCAAACCTGCGGATATCCGGAGCCTGGAGGATATCTCGAGGATCCCGTTCACCGTCAAGGAAGAGCTGAGGGAGAGCCAGGCGCAACATCCCCCCTGGGGCGACTTCATGTGCGTACCCCCGGAAGAGGGCGTGCGCGTCTTCCAGACGACCGGCACCACCGGCATCCCGGTCCGGGTGATGCTCAATAAGAAGGACTGGACGGTTCACTTCTATGAACAGTTCATGTATTTCATGCATGCCTACGGCATCAAGACCTCCGACATCCTTTTCGTCCCCTTCGGGTACAGCCTGTATATCGCCTGGTGGGGCTTCCAGGCGGCGCTGGAGCAGGCGGGGGTCATGATCGTCCCCGGTGGGGGGCAGTCTTCCAAGGACAGGGTCAGGAATATCTTCAACTGGGAAGCCACGGTCGTGTGCGGGACGCCCACTTATCTGCTATATCTGGGTGAAACCGCGAAGAAGATGGGGGTGTCCCTAAGGGATTCGAAGGTTTCCATCATCGTGGCGGCGGGGGAACCCGGCGCCAATGTTCTGTCGACCAAACAAGCCATCGAAGAGACCTGGGGGGCCAAGTGCTATGACGACATCGGCTCCAGCGAGATCTCGAACTTCGGCTTCGAGTGCATTTCTCAGAAAGGAACCCATGTGAACGAGGCCATGTTTTACGCCGAGTGCCTCGATCCGGAGACCCTTCAGCCGGTTGAAAACGGACAGGTTGGCGAACTGGTCCTGTCCAATCTGTGCTGTGAGACCATGCCCCTTCTCAGGTACCGCATCAAAGACCTGGTCAAATTCAACCGGGAGCGCTGCGATTGCGGCAGAACCTTCCTGAGGCTGGAGGGGGGAATCTTGGGACGTTCGGACGACATGTTCCAGTTTGGCGGGGTCAATGTATTCCCATCGGCCATCGAAAATCTCATCAGAGAGGTGGAGGTATTCTCCAACGAGTATCAGATCGTGGTTCCAAGGATGGGCAGCGGAAAACGCATCCGGATCCGCGTGGAACCAGCTTCCGAGGACGTTTCGGCGGAAAAATTGGAACGGGCCGTCCGTGACTTCATCGAACACTTCAAATATATGGTGACGTTTACGCCGGAAGTGGAGATTGTCGGGGTCGGTGAACTGCCCCGATTCGAACTGAAGGCCAAAAGGGTCATCCGGGAAACGTAATACCGCGTGTCAGTGGAACCCTGCACAGGATGGCAGGGTTCCCGTTTTTTCATCATGGGTTCTCAACAGAAAGGGAGGGGTTGGAAATGAAAAAGTTATCGGTCGAGCGTCATTTTTCTCCGGGGGTTGTGCTTGGTGTAGGCCTGGCCTTTTTTGCCATGCTCTTGACGGGCCTTCTGATGCCGGGTGCGGCGGATGCCAAGGATGTCATCCACCTCACCTACAGCGGATTCATGCCCCCCACCCACTCCCAGAGCAAGGTGGAGGCGGCCTGGTGCAGGGAGGTGGAGAAAAGGACCGACGGGCGGGTGAAAATCGCGCATTATCCGGGCCAGACCCTGACGGATGCTTCGCAATGCTATCAGGGGGTGAAAGAGGGGCTTTCCGATATGGGGTGCTCCGTGCTGCAATACACCCGGGGACGTTTTCCGCTGATGGACTTCATCAATCTGCCTTTGGGTTTCCCGAGCGGGCAGGTGGCGACGGCCATCATCAACGAGGTGTATGAGAAATTCCAGCCGGCCGAACTGGACGAGGTGAAGCTGTTGTACCTCCATGCCCACGGCCCCGGCTTCATCCACACCAAGGACAAACCCGTCCACAAGATGGAGGACCTCAAGGGCCTGAAGATCCGCTCCCATGGCCCGACAGCCAGCATGATCCAGGCTCTCGGCGGGACGCCGGCCGCTTTTCCCATGAACGAACTCTACCAGGCCCTTCAGAAGGGCGTGGTCGACGGTGGATTGTACCCGCTCGAATCCAACAAGGGCTGGAAAATGGCCGAGGTGACGAACTATGTCATCGCGTGCTACCCGACCGCCTATTCCCTCGGGTTTTTCGTCGCCATGAACAAGGACAAATGGAACGCCCTTCCGGACGACGTCAAGGCGATTATCGAGGAGATCAACAGCGAATGGGTCTTCAGGCATGGCAAGGCCTGGGAGGCGGGGGCCTTCGAAGGCATCAATTTCCTGCTGGATTACGGGAATACCATGATCGGGATCGGACCGAAGGAATCGGCGCGGTGGACCAAAGCCGTCCAGCCCGTTCTGGATGAGTATACCAGTGAAACCAAGGCGAAGAACCTTCCCGGAGACGAGGTGCTGAAGTTCGTCCAGAAGAGGCTCGAGGATGCGAAGAAAGGGGAATTCAAGAGCAAATACAAAGAGGCGGAATAGATTCAGCTGAATGAGGTACGATCGGAGGAATATTTGCAGGGAGGTTTTTTTCTTCTCATCCTCCGGGTGCGCAGTCCCACCCCTTCGGTGCGGGTCGTGGTATGACCCCTGTCGGGGAACCAAGCGTCTGTGCGGGGCGGCCTGCAGGTCGCCCCGCACAGACGTACAGGTGGAGGCCCAGATCGGTAAGGAAGACCATTCCGGGATGGAAATGCATTGAAATCTGAACGGCAACCATTGTGAGGGATCGAGCAATTTTTTTCCCGATCCCCCACAAGTCAGGAGCGCGGTAGATGAAGATCGCAAAAGCGCTTTCGGATTTTCTGGTGAAGTTGGGGGGGATCTGCCTTTTGGGGATGATGCTTCTCACGTGCGCGGATGTCGTGGGCAGTCTGTTCGGGCACCCTCTGTTGGGCTCGGAGGAACTCGTCGGTATGATGGCTTTTTTGCTGCTGTCTTTTGCGCTGCCCTATACGGAGATCGAGAAAGGCCATGTGGGGGTGGATCTGCTTTATATGCGGTTTCCCAAACGGGTCAAAGGAATCAACGATTGCCTAGTGACCTTGATCACGACGCTGTTCTTCTGCCTTGTCGCCTGGCAATGCTTCCTTTATGCCCGAGAGATGGGGCAGGCCGGCCAAGTCTCCCCGACTCTTCAATTTCCCACGTTTTATCTCATTTACGGAGTGTCCTTCGCCTGCCTCAATCTGGCGTTGATCATGTTCATTGAATTCCTGGTGTATGTGAGGGGAGGCGATCGGGATGAGTGATTTTACGCTTGTTGGCATCATCGGCATCGTGCTCCTGCTGGTGCTTTTTTTTACGAGAATGGCGGTCGCCTACGTCATGGCCATCGTGGGGTTCCTCGGGTACAGCTATTTGACGAACCTGAGGGCGGGCATGAAGCTCCTGGCCGTGGACGTTTTCAGCGTATTTTCATCCTACGGCCTGACCCTGATCCCTCTTTTCGTCTTCATGGGTTACATCGCCTTTTATGCCGGTGTCAGCCGCCACTTGTACGACGTGGCCTATAAATTCATCGGGCGGGTCCGGGGAGGACTGGCCATGGCCACGGTCATGGCCTGCGCGGCCTTCGGGGCCGTCTGCGGATCGGCTACCGCCACGTCGGCCACCATGGGGACCATCGGATTGCCCGAGATGAAGCGGTACGACTACGGAGGGCAACTCGCGACCGGCTCCGTGGCCTCGGGCGGGGGGTTGGGCTCCCTGATCCCCCCGAGCGTGGTCCTCATCATCTACGGTATCCTGACCGAACAGTCCATCGGGAGCCTGTTCATCGCCGGTATCGTACCCGGCATATTCATCACGGTTCTCTTCATGGTCGCCATCTGGATCTACTGCCTGTGGAAGCCGGAGCAGGGCCCCAAAGGAGAGAAATTCAGCCTGAAGGAAATGCTGTATTCCCTGCGGCACCTTTGGGAAACGATCGCCGTCTTCGCATTCGTGATGGGAGGCCTCGTCATGGGGCTGTTCACGCCCACGAAATCAGGGGCTGTGGGGGCGATGCTGATCCTCACCATCGTGGTGGCGCAGAGAAAGCTTTCATGGGAGAATTTCTTGAACGCCGTTTACGGGACCTTGAAGATCTCCTGCATGGTCATCATGCTGATCGCCGGGGCTACCGTCTTCGGACACTTCCTGGCCCTGACCCGCATCCCGATGGATCTGGCCAGTTCCGTCGGGATGATCCACTGGCCTCCATGGGCGATCATGGCTTTGATATGCCTCATCTTTCTGATCGGGGGCTTCTTCATCGACTCGATGGCGCTCATCATGTTGACGATTCCCATCTTTTACCCGATCGTGGTGAATCTGGGATATGACCCCATCTGGTTCGGGATTGTCATCGTGCTCGTCACGCACATGGGCACCATCACCCCGCCGGTGGGAATATGCGTCTACATTGTGCGGGGTATCGCCGGGGACGTCCCGCTGATGACGATTTTCAGGGGCTCGGTTCCTTTTTTGTTGGCTCTTATCGTAGGGACCGCGGCGATCATCGCGTTTCCCTCCATTGCGACGTTTCTGCCGGAATTGATCGAGTAGGGTGCGTGCGAGGGCTTTTCGGGCCGCCGTTTTTTGTCCGCAAGAGCGTATCCTTATTAGGGAGATGAACCTATGGCTAAAAAGGGATCTGAGAAAGGCGCCGCGCTATCTCGGCTGGAAGGGAAGAAGGTCCTTATCGTAGATGATGAACCGGATGTGCTCGATAGCCTCGAGGACCTGCTTCCCATGTGTTCCATCACGGCCGCTTCCACTTTCGATGAAGCGGCGGAGCTGCTCAATACCAGGCATTACGACCTCGCGGTCCTGGACATCATGGGCGTGGATGGCTTCAATCTGCTTCAAATCGCCCGAAGCAGGGGGGTGCCGGCGGTAATGCTCACAGCGCACGCCTTGTCTCCCGAAAATACCCTGAAGTCTCTGCATGAGGGGGCGGCTTCCTATGTCCCCAAGGAAAAACTGAACGACATCCAATTGTTTTTGGAGGATGTCCTCGAGGCCCGGGAAAGGGGCCGGAGCCCCTGGTGGCGCTGGCTCGAGAGGCTGGGTTCCTATTACGAGAGGAAGTTCGGAGAGGAGTGGAAAAAGGAGCACAAGGATTTCATCGAGAAACGCATCTCTTATTGATCTAGTTCGTGTAGCCCAGTAGCTGCGGCAGCCAAAGGGAAAGAACCGGGAGGTAGGTCACGAGCAGCAGGATGCCTATCTCCGCGCAGATGAACCAGCCGGCGTCCTTCAAGCAGGCTTCATAGGGGATGCGGGCGATGCGCGAGGCGGTCATCAGGCTCATTCCCATGGGAGGCGTGGTGTTGCCGATATTCAACCCGACCATCATGACCATCGCGAAATGGATCGGATCGACGCCGAGCTGGGTCATGGCGGGTGAAAGCACCGGACCCAGCACTAGAGCGGCGGGGATGACGTCGATGAACATGCCGGCGATCAGAACGACCGCGTCCACGAGCGTCAGAATGATATAGGGGCTGGCGTCCAATGAAGCCACCCATTTGCCGGTCTCTTCCACGACACCCGACAGCGTGATGAACCAGCCCAGGGCCGCGGCGGCCCCGATGAGCAGGAAGATCATCCCCGAGAGTACGACGGTGTTCAGCATCGACTGCCAGATCTCCCGCAGACCGAGGCTCCGATACCCCATCCAGCCGAGAAGGATCGCATAGAGAGCGCCGCCGGCGGCGGCCTCCGAGACATCCGTGATGCCGAAAAGGATGCAGCCGAGGATGAAAAGCCCCACGCCCATGGGCGGTGTGGCTTGGATGGCTGCACGGGCTACCGTCCCGAGGGCGGCGCGGTTCGATTTCGGGTATTTCCGCCGCGTGCTCAGGACCCAGCTTTGGGCCAGCAGGCCCAGGCCGCAAAGGAGCCCGGGGATGAGGGCCGCAGCGAAGAGGGCCGGGACGGAAAGCCTCAGGATGCTCGCGTAGATCACCATCACGACGCTCGGGGGTATGATCGGTCCGATGACCGACGAGGCGGCGGTGACAGCTGCGGCATAGCCGGCGGTATACCCCTGTTTTTTCATGGCCGGGATGAGAATGCCGCCTACGGCTACGGTATCGGTGATCGCGGTGCCGGTCAGACCGGCGAACAGGATGCTGACGAAGATGTTGACATGGCTCAGCCCGCCTCGCAGGTGCCCGAAAAGGCTGTCGGCGAAGGCCACGAGCCTGGTGGTCATGCCGGATTGATTCAGGATCTCCGCCGTAAGGACGAAGAAAGGGATCGAGACGAGGATGTATCCGGATGTGCCGGAATGGAGCGATACGGCCACAGGCTCCAGGTATTCCCAGCCGCCCATCTGGAAGAGCCCGATCAGGGACGAGATGCCCATGATATAACCGATCGGGACGGCCAGAATCAGGAGAAGGATGAAGGCGATGAGGACGGTCGTCATGGAAGTTCCTCAGCTCTTTGCTCCATGGCGGCCTGGATGATCGCAGGGCAGGCGAGAATATGGACGAGCTGGACGGCGGCGCTGGCCGGCACGGCCGCCAGCCGCCATTTGAAAGAGATTTGGAGCTTCGCCGAGATCATCATCATCTGGTCGGCCGCGACGGTGGCGAGCCATCCCTGCCACAGGACCACCGCGAGCCAGATCCCTGTGGCCGCATAGCCGGCCAGCCGGATGGTTTTTTCATATTGCGCGGGCAGGGAGCGAACGACCCCTTCGACGGCGACATGTTCACCCGCCTTGAGGGCGACGCTGATTCCGAGGAGCGCGATCCAGACGAGCAGGATGCGCGAAACAGGCAGGGGCCAGGGCAGGGGGTCGTTCAGCGCATAACGGAAGAAGACCCCGTAGACATTGATGGCGAGGAGCACCGCCACCATGGCTCCGCAGAGGCGAAGCACGATGCCGTTCAGTTTATCGCTGAAGGAGACGATCAGGTCCATGGCGGCGGGGATGGGGCCTGCTAACGGCCCCACTTGTCATGATATTCCTGGTCAAGTCCTTTGCTGATGCCGTCTACCGTGGTCCAGACCTCGTTGAGCAGCTCCGGGGCGAGACCGAAATCCTTCGTCGCCCAGGTGAAAAAGGCCGGCCGCATGAGTTTCTTGAAGGCCTCTTTTTCCTGACTGCTCGGGATGTAATGGTCCTTGTACTTCCGGGTGCCTTCCTTCCAGCCGAGGTAGCAAAGGTGTGCCGCGACCCCGCGGGCATAGACGACGGCCTGGCGGGCGGCGCGCAGGATGATCTGCTGATAGGTTTCCGGCAGATTCTTGAACCACTCGTCGTTGACCACCCAGTTGCCCGTATTGTAGATGTGGCCCGTCCAGGTGGTGTATTTGCACGTGTCCCAAAAGCGCATCGCGGTGTTGAGCCCAGGCGCGTTGAACTGGCCGTCGGCGACCCCGGTCTGAAGGGCGGTGGGGACTTGCCCCCACTCGAGCGGGACGGCCTTGGCGCCGAGCGATTCCATGACGGCGATGTGCGCGGGGTTTTCCTCGACGCGGATCCTCAAGCCTTTCATGTCTTCAGGCGTTTTGATGAGCCGCTTGTCGTTGGTGAAGGCCACGAACCCGCCACCTTCATCGAAGGTCCCCAGCCAGCGCAGACCGGTCGCCTTCCGCATCTCGTCCATGAAGCCCGCATACCATTCACTGTCGAAAAAGGCCCAGGCGGTGTTGTAATCGTCGAAAAGGAAGGGCGTTGTAATCACCTGGTATTTTCGGAAGAAAGAGGAAAAGGCGCCTGAGGAGAGGACGGCGGCCTGCACGGTTTTCCCCTGTTGAGCCTTGGCGGTGTATTCGATCTCGGTTCCCAACTGCATGGCCCCGAAGATCTTGACCTCCACGGCGCCGCCGGTCTGGGTCTGGACGATATCGGCGAAGCGGACGAGGGCTGGATGCACCTCGTTGCTTTCCATGTCGGCAGGATACAGATGGGCGATCACCATGCTGTATTCGGCTTTTTCCGCCGAGACCGGGGTTGCCGCAATCAAAAACAGCGCGGCCGATAACAGCGTCAGAATGCCGTGGCGCAGGGGATTTTTTTTCATCTCGGAGTCCTCCTTGGTGCGCTGCCGTTCCTCCAGCTATCCGCGCGGCTGACATGATCTGGAGAGGACGGGAACGGGTTTGGCGGGGCGGGATCCTTTTCCGGCCGGATGTGTCAGGTGACAAGATGAAGCAGGGGCTTGTCCCCTGTCAAGCGGAAAGAAAGAGGGATCAGTCGTCTTCGATCCCGAAATCATGAATTTCGAGCAGCACGTGATCAAACGGCGCCTGGGTTTTTCTTTCGTAGCGGAAGACGCCGAGACCCCCGGCGGGTATTTGTTTGATTCGAGAGAAGAAAAAGGTCTCCTTCCGTTCGATGTTCTGCAGCAGGGTCACCTTGATGCCGTAACCGGTCAGGGTCCGGTCCCCGGAATTGCGTATCCCGCCCGAAAGGGAGATCCCGGAGTCCGTCTTTTCCCACTCCACTGCTTCGAGAGCGAGGTGATGCCGGTAGGTTGCTTTCTCGGCGCGATTGCGCTCGATGGCGATGGTTTCGAGCAAGACCATGAGGGTGAGCTTGTCCGCCGCAAAGTAGTCGCGCGCCTTCGCGACGGCCTCATCGAAGCGTCCGGCCCTGGCATCCTCACGGATCTCCCGCTTCAGCCGCTCGTCCTCGGAGCAGCCTGAGAACAGGATCAGCCATGCCGCTGCAGCGATGCCGGCCAGCACCCTCCTGATGGTGTGTCTTTTGAAAGAGCGGTCCTTCATGACGGAGGACTTTCGTTGTTCTGGACAATGCATGCTGTTGAAAGACGGCCGGTTCCATGAGGACGGCCGGCCCGGGAGGTCGGATCATGCTGAAAAAACGGCTCGCCTCCTGAAAGATCCGTGATCAGGATGGACTTGACAAGAGCCGTCCGGATGCGGCGACGCGCCGTCCGATGTTTCCAGGGGATCTTTTCCGGCGCATTCCAGGCCCCTGTCACTCTCGCCGCAAAAGGCCGTTCGACGGTCCCGAACGGCCTTTTGGTTGACATCGGCAAAAAGGCAAGTAGAATCCACAGGGTGGATGATCGTCTCGTTTTCGACAAGCCGCTCCCGAGTTGGAGGTCACTTGATGGAAAATATGCAGGACATTCGCAAGCACTACCGGTTTTCGACGCTCGACGATAAAAATCTCGCGGAGCTTGCGGGTATCTTGCTGCCGTATGGAGATCAACTGGCCGAGGATTTTTACACCTTTCTCCTGGAAACTCCGCAGACCGCGGCCTACTTCACCACCGATGCGGCTGTCGCAAAACGCAAATACACCATCAAGAGCTGGTTTCGAGACCTCCTGACGGCGGACTACGATCACCGGTACCTGCTTCGCCTGCAGCGGATCGGCAAGATCCACGTGAAGATCGGACTGAATGGGCATTACGTCAACGCGGCCATGAATTTCATCCGAACCTTCTGCATCAGCCACCTCGTCGCCGAGGTGCAGGACACCTCCCGCCGCCAGGACCTGGTGGAGACCATGAACAAGGTCCTCGACATCAGTCTGGACGTCATGACGAGTTCCTACCGGGAGGCCGAACTCAAGAAGGTGTTCATCTCGCACCGGGCGGAGCTCTGGCTGGTGCGCTGGGCCGAACGCCTGCTTCACGGCCTGAATCTGGTGCTCATGGTGGGGCTGGTGCTCATGTCTGCAGGGGTGGCGGGGCTCCTGGTCTCGGACATCCTTTATGCCCTGCGGGAGACCCTCGAGACCGGCATCATCCGCGCCCTCGGCTCCCTCCTGATCCTGTGGATGATGATCGAACTCCTCCACACCCAGGTGGAGCATCTCCGGGGGGGCGGCTTCCGTGTCCAGGTCTTTGTCGAACTGGCGTTGGTCGCCTTCATCCGCAAGCTGTTCGTGGCGGCCATCGATGAAAAGGACGCCGTCACCTTCGCTCTGCTGATCGGCGGCCTGCTGGTCCTCGGCATCGTCTTTTATCTGACCGCCAAGATCGAGCCTCGCAGCCGGTCCTGACAAGCGGACTTCTTCCCGGGTCCGATCGAGGGTGCCGCCAGGAACGGGGTTCACCCGGATGTTCACCCGCCCGTCATGTCGCGAAACGCCGCCTCGTCGAGGATCGTGATCCCCAACCGCTGCGCCTGGTCAAGCTTCGACCCCGGATCCCGGCCGGCCACCACGTAATCCGTTTTGCGGCTGACCGAACCGGTCACCCTGCCGCCGAGTTTCTCGATCAGGCGCCGAGCCTCCTCCCGCGTGTATCCTTGGAGCACCCCGGTCAGCACGAAGGTCTTCCCGGCAAGGGATGCATCCCGTGACTCCGCCTCTTCGACGGGGAAGGCGACTCCGCCCCTCTTCAGCTTTTCGATGAAGGTGATGTTCTTGGGGTTATTGAAGAAATTGGTCACGCTGAGGGCGATGGTGGGCCCGATCTCGTGCACCTGCTCGAGATCTTCCTTGCTTTGGCGGGCGAGGTTTTCGATGGAATGGAAATGGTGTGCGAGCACACCGGCCAAATGCCTCCCGACGTTTCGGATCCCCAAAGCGTAAATGAGGCTCGTGAGCGTAGGATTCCGGCTGTTTTCAACGGCCGCCAGAAGGTTTTCAGCCAGTTTGTCCCCCATGCGGTCCATCTTCATGAGGTCTTCCCTGGTGAGAAAATAGAGGTCGGCCGGATCCCGAATGATCCCTCTGTCCACCATCTGTTCGAGGAACTTGTAGCCGAGTCCTTCCATGTCCATGGCCCCTTTGGAGACGAAATGGGCCAGATGCTCCTTGACCTGCGCGGGGCAGGCGATGCCCGTGCAGCGGTGGATCGCTTCCCCCGGCAGCCGCTCGACCTTGGAGCCGCATACCGGGCAGGTCTCCGGCATGGTAAAGGGCGGCGGGTCGCCCCGGCGTTTGGAGTGGATGACCTTGACCACCTCGGGGATGACGTCCCCGGCCCTCTGGATAACGACGGTGTCCCCCACCCGCACGTCCTTCTTGTGGACCTCGTCTTCGTTGTGGAGGGTTGCGCGGCTCACCTCCACGCCTCCCACCCGGACCGGCTCGAGCAGCGCGACGGGCGTCAAGGCGCCCGTGCGCCCCACGCTGACGAGAATGTCCTTGACGACGGTGTGTTCCTGCTGGGGCGGGAACTTCCACGCGACGGCCCATCGAGGGCTTCGGCTGAGTTCCCCGAGGCTCCGCTGAAAGTCGAAGGCGTCCACCTTGATGACGATGCCGTCGATTTCGTAGGGGAGGCTGTCACGGATCTCCAGGATCTCATGATAGAAGGCGTGCACCTCTTCGGCGCTTCTGCAGAGGCGGATGTGCGGGCTGACCCTGAACCCCAGTTTTTTCAGGGCTTCAAGTGTTTCCCACTGGGTCGCCGGTTGGGGGGAATCCATCCGGCCGATGCCGTAAGCGAACATGCCCAGGGGGCGTGAGGCGGTGATGCGCGGGTCCAACTGCCGCACGGACCCGGCTGCGGCGTTGCGCGGGTTGGCGAAAAGGGGTTCTCCGCGTTCCACGCGGTCCCGGTTGAGCGCTGCGAAATCCTCCTTGCTCATGATGATTTCACCCCGCACCTCGATCGTATCGGGCACGGGGTTCCCCATGAGCTTCAGCGGGATGGATTTGACGGTCTTGAGGTTGTGTGTCACATCCTCACCGACCGTCCCGTCTCCTCGGGTCGCCCCGAGGGAATACGCCCCTTTTTCGTATCGGACCTCGACCGCCAGACCATCGAATTTCGGCTCGACGGTGTAATGGATATCCGTTTCGGGCACCTTCAGCAGATCCTTGACCCGC
The DNA here is from genome assembly GCF_000422285.1 of Desulfatiglans anilini DSM 4660. NCBI lineage: Bacteria > Pseudomonadati > Thermodesulfobacteriota > Desulfobacteria > Desulfatiglandales > Desulfatiglandaceae > Desulfatiglans > Desulfatiglans anilini. Next base: position 46,789 of record NZ_AULM01000024.1, on the reverse strand, counting down.
CGGTGAAAATCCCGAAATTCGGCCTCGGTGGTGCACTTGTTGAGGCTCAGCATGGGGACGGTGTGCCGGAGCGTCCTGAATTTTTCAAGCGGTTCCGCTCCGACTCTCTGGGTGGGCGAGTCGGGTGTGACCAGTTCGGGGTATTTCTCTTCGAAGGCCTTCAGTTCGTCGAAGAGCCGGTCATATTCGGCATCCGAGATCTCGGGGTTGTCGAGGACGTAATACAGGTGGTTATGCCGCCGGATTTCCTCACGCAGGTGCCTGACGCGTTCGATTTCCCGGGGTGTGGGCTTGCTCATGACGCCGTCCTTGGGTTCCACAGCCGATCGACTTGGCAGAATGGTTCGGTTGTCCTGCCTATTTTGCGACGTCTTGAATGGTTTCTCCGGCCCGCTCGACGTCCCTTCCGAAGCCCTTGATGGTGTTACAGGCGCTGAGGGAAAAAAAAAGAAGTCCTGCCAGGAGGAGCACACAAATTTTCTCTGTTGCAGGCATCATTTGACGACTTCCTTTCTATCTGCTTTATAATCGCCGGACCCGGTATCCCTGTCTGTTCACCCAGAAGAAGGACAGGGTGGGTCGAGGCTGCTGCGAGCGATGCAATTCAACAAATTTCCATTATACCATATTTATAGCCACGCACACCTCCAATTTCGTGGATTCCAGGACCGATGCATCATCGTTTGAAGAACCGGGCGGCCGGGCTTGCCGGGGGATGCCCATGACGCCGCTCTTGGACAAGCCTTTTCCCGGACGTGCCTCCGAGAAAAAAGGGGCAGGGCGAGATTAAAGAATCTCCGCCGGATCGAGCCCCTGTCTGCGCCGGATGGCCTCGAGCAGCCCCCCGCAGCCGGTCATCATGTTGTCCCCGAAAGGAGCGCCGTAGACGATGGGTAGCCGGGAATCCTTCAACAGGGCGCGTTTGGGTCCTGTTGCGATGATCGGCAGTGCGTCTTCCCAGGGGAAACGCCGCCGGGTATACGCCCCGTGTCCGCCTTCGCGCAGGATTTCCTCGTGGGTGAGTTTTCCTTCGGGCAGGTCTTTCAGCAGACGGTCTAGACTGGAGGCCGTGATGTCCCGCGTATGATACTCGAAAAATCCGGCGATTTCGTCTCGTTCGAGCGCGGCTCCCACGGTGTGGGAGGTGGCCACGTCCAGCACCATGACCCTTTCTTTAGCGAGGGCGGCACGGTCGCGTGAAGCGCCCAGAATGGCCGCCATCCCGCTGTCCATGACGTAGATCCCTTCTTCCACCGGCAGTTTCCGCGCGGATTCCGCAAGCGATTTCAAGCGGTTCATGGCAGCCGGCACTTCCTCCGCGCGGTATAGAAGCGCGGACGGGGAGGGACTGCGGTCCAGGATCTCCGTGAAAAGGTGGTGCCGGAAGTCGAGGTGCGACACCCCCGGAGGGGCCACGCCATGGTCCTGGGCGCAGAGGCCGACGCAATCGAAGGCGAAGGGCACCCCGAAGCTTTCGATGAGCCTGCGGATGCGCTCCGGGTCGACGTCCGCCAGTTCGAGCCGGTTAAGACCGGGATCTTTCATCCGTTCCAAGGCTTGGGCTGCGTCCACGACCTCGATTCCCCAGGAACGGACCTTCTCCACGTCGTGATGGAGGGTTGCAGCCGCCTCGGTGGTCATGACCACCCGGGCCGAATCGGCCTTGCCGCGTAAAATGCTCCCAAGAGCTCCGCCGCCCATCTCACAGCCGGTCAGGAGGATGTCCCCCTCGATGGCCGACGCCTCCTCGGCCAGACGCCGGACGGGTGATTTGACCACCGCCTTGTAGTGAATATCGAGTGCGGCATCCCAATACAGCACATCCATGGTGCCTGCGCCGACATCGATCAACAAATAACGTTCCATCTCCGGAATGTCTTCCTCCTCTAGGTCAATCGGTTTCGCCGGTGACTGGCTTTCTCACGAACCAGACAAGGGCGACCGCCAGGACGGCCGCGAGGGTGCAGATGACGAAGGCCGCATTGTATCGGCCGGTGGTGTCGCGCAGAAAACCGGTCACCCAGTTGGCCACGATGGCCCCCAGCCCGTAAAACGGGGTCCACATCCCGATGACGCTTCCCATGTACTCCTTCGGGAAGTAATCGCCGGCCGATGCCCCGTAAATCGGAAAGGTGACGCCGTAAAAAACGGCCATGGCGCCTACGGAGACGTAGAGCCATTGCCACGAGGGGCCGCTTAAAAGAATCCCAGCCAGGCTGGCGGCGATCATGCTGTTGGAGATGATGATCGTACGCCTTCGGCCCAGATAGTCCGAAAGGGGCAGCATCGTGAGGACGCCGATCACCTGACAGGATCCGTGCACCGTCGCCAGCAGACTCGCCTTTTCGAGGGGCAGCCCGAGCTGGTCCTTTGCATAGTCGACCATGAAGGTGGTGATCCCGTACAGGCCGTAGGAGGCGCAAAAGTAGCTCCACCCGATGAGCCAGAAGTTCCGGTGTCTGAAGACCTTCCGGAGCGGGATCTTCCGTTTCGAACCCCCCGTCGTCAGGGGGATGCCGATATCCTTCAGGCCCCAAGGCACGGCGCCGGCCGCCTCGGGGCTGCTCCGGAGGAGCCCGCCGTTCAGGAAGACCATGCCAAGGGCCCCGGCAGCCAAGAAATACCAGGCATGGCGCCAGGTGAAGTTGGTGACGATCCACGGGAAGGCCGCCCCCATGGTCGCGAATCCCAAACCGTAACCCGTCGAAAGGATTCCCAGGGCGAGTCCCCGCCGGTTAGGGGCGAACCAGCGCTGGACCACCGTGATGACCGGCGTCCACATCCCTGTCGCCCCGAGTCCCACGACGGCATAGGACAACAGGACCGTCCAGAGCGAATGGGACCGTCCCATGGAGAAGAGGCCGGCCGCCAGGATGAAGGCGCAGGCGGTGATGATGCGTCTGGCCCCCAGGCGGTCGGTGAGATAACCCGTCAGGGGCGTGAGGGCGATATAGGCGAAAAGATAGGCATTGAAGATGGAGCCGCTCGCGGTGCGGCTGAGGTCCAGTTCCTTGATGATTTCGGGAAGGACGACGCCGTAGCCGAGGCGGGCGGAGTAATTTACGAAGAGATCCAGGAAACAGGTTCCCAGAATCACCCAGGCCCAGTGAAAGGATTGCCGTTTCAGCGCCGGTCCTCCCTGTATTGAAGGTTCCTGATGCCCGTCCGGAAGATGTGGAATGCCTTCCTTCTACCAGAAATTGTCGCCTCAGGCCAGAGGTTATCCCGGGCGGTCGATAGGGTTGCTTCTGGAGCATGCGGTCGGGTTGGCTGCGGAGGCGCTGCATAACGGATTTTTTTTGCAGGATCTTTCCGGCGAATCGACCGATCGGCGGAGAGGGATGCGAAGGCCACACATGTTTGAATTTCGAACGAAAAAGGGTTGGCCTCTCTTTTCTGTTTCAGGACTATGGAGCCATCCGTCGATAGTGTGGTATACTTCGGTGAAAAACCCCCGAACGGCCCGAAATTACCTGCCTTCCCGGCAGGAAAGATCCTTCCCGCAGAAACGTCGATTCCATTTTGCCACGATTTCAAAATGGGGTGGATCGACGAGGAAACGCGTCGCAGCACCCGACAGGCGAACCAGCAAAGGATTTCCCTCTAAGGAGGTTCATTTTGCACGGAACCCTTTTCGGAGCAGGAACTGAATTTGGAAAGTGCTCGAGGCCCTGGAGGGTGATCCGTTCGGTTGACGAATTCACAGTGGGAAACAAGAGGACCGACTGCAGTCCATTTCACATAGAAAGGAGCGGTTATGAAAGACGATGCCATAAAGATCAGGCTCATGAAAGCTGATGACTTTGAGGCCGTCCTCGAGATCGATGAAAAGGTCGTAAAGGAATCGCGCCACGAATACTACAAAGCGAAATTCGAGAAGCTCTTCGAGACGAAGGACTATGTCCCGGTGTCGCTGGTGGCCGAAAAAGAAGATGGAAGCGTCGCCGGTTTCGTCATGGGGGAACTCTACATGGGGCAGTATGGCATCTTCCAGGAGGAGGCCACGCTGGACACCATCGGCGTCGACCCCGATTTTCAGCATCAGGGGATCGGTGCCCGATTGATCGCGGAATTCGTCGATCATCTGAAACGGGTGGGTGTCAAGAAAATCAACACGCTGGTTGCCTGGAACGATCCTAAGCTGATCCAGTTTTTCAGTGCCAACCGGTTCTATCCATCCATGACGATCAATCTGGAGCGGAATATCTAGATCCGTCCGGGAAAAAATTTCTCCGTTCAACCCGGTTTCTCATCCGGAAATGAGGATCTTTTCTTCGCACGCTTTGCGGCGGGGCCCGGTTCGCCGATATCGAGGAGATCAAGCGTTTGCGCGGAGGCGATCTGCAGGCCGCCGCACAGGCAAACGCGCGGATTGACCCCGGGGTCGGCCATAATGGGCATTTCCGGATGGAAACGTTAACGGCGGCTGGATCCGCCCAAAATGCCTCCCAGCACACCGCGCAGGATCTGGCGGCCGATCTGACTCCCGATCGTGCGAGCAGCCTGTTTCGCCATGGTTTCCAGCACCCCCTGACGGCGCTTGGTTCCCCACAGAAGCCCGCCGAGTCCGCTGCGGTCCTCAGCGGACTCCGGGCCTCCGGGTGACCGCGCCTCGGGAGGTTCCGCGGCCGCCCGGCGGGCGAGGATCTCGTGGGCCGACTCGCGGTTCAGGCGGGTGTCGTACTTGCCGGTTAGCGGGCTGCGCGCCCGTATCATCAGGCGTTCCTCAGAGCTGATCACCCCCATGCGGCAGCGCGGCGGGCAGATCAGGGCGCGCTCCACGGGCATGGGAAAGCCCTTTTCCTGGAGGGTCGAAACCAGGGCTTCTCCGACGGCGAGTTCGGAGATGACACGGGCGACATCGAGTTTGGGGTTCACGGCGAAGGTCTCGGCGGCCGAGCGGACCGCCTTCTGATCGCGCGGCGTAAAGGCCCGCAGGGCGTGCTGGATGCGGTTGCCAAGCTGACCGAGGATGTCGTTGGGCAGATCATCCGGGTACTGCGAGCAGAAATAGAGCCCTACGCCTTTGGAGCGAATGAGCCGGACGGCCTGTTCGACGCGGCGGCGCAGGACCGGCGGGGCGTCATCGAAGAGGAGATGGGCTTCGTCGACGAAGCAGACCAGCTTCGGCCGGTCGAGGTCGCCCACCTCGGGCAGGTTCTCGAAGAGCTCCGACAGGATCCAGAGGAGCAGACTGGAGTACAGGCGCGGTTTCAGAATCAGCCGGTCTGCGGTGAGGATGTTGATGATCCCGCGGCCGCTCAGGTCCGTCCGCATCAGATCCGGGAGTTCGAGCCCCGGTTCGCCGAAAAGGGCCTCCGCTTCCCGGTCTCCGAGGGAGATAAGGGCGCGCTGGATGGCGGCCACGGATTGGGCGCTGACCAGGCCGTAGGCCGCCGACACCTCCTTGCGGCTGGCTGCAACGAGCCCGAGCAGGGCGCGAAGGTCGTCCAGATCGAGCAGCAGCAGGCCCTGCTCATCCGCCAGCCGGAACACGATTTCCAGGACCCCCATCTGGACCTCGGTCAGTTCGAGGATCCGGCCGAGGAGGGCCGGCCCCATCTCGCTGATGGTCGCTCTGACCGGATGGCCGGAGTCGCCGTAGACATCCCAGAAGATGACGGGATTGCCTTCCTGGGTGTAATCGGGGATGCCGATCCGGGCGACGCGCTCCCGGATCTTTTCGTTCATGGCGCCGGGCATGGCGAGACCCGCGATGTCGCCTTTGACGTCGGCGATGAACACGGGCACGCCGAGGCGTGAGAAACCCTCGGCCAGCACGAGGAGCGAGACGCTCTTGCCGGTGCCCGTCGCCCCGGCCACGAGGCCGTGGCGGTTGGCGTAGCGCGTGAGCAGGTGAACGGGCTGCTCTCCTTTGCCGATCAAGATCCGGTCCACGGAAGACCTCCTTTCAGACCCCATTCAGGATTGACAATAGAGCTCGAAGGCGCCCCGGCGGGTCCAGGCCGCCGGCCTGATGCAGGCCTCTTCGTTCAGCCGGTGGATCCGGCGGCAAGGGGCCGCCGTGCCCGAAACCTGCACCGCAGGACTTCAGCCTTTCCAGGATGGGTACATCCGCAAAAAGACGCTTTCCGCAATCAAAACCGGTCAGATGTCAACATACCCGTCCGGTGCAAGGCTCGTGGCAAGCATCACTCGGTTGATGTCAAGGTGTTCCATCCACACAGGGGTTTCCTGATGGGCGGGATCGAGCCAGAATCCCTCGATTTCGCCGGCGAGCGGTGCGTATTTCATCAGACGGTTGACCAGCCCCTGGAGTTTCCGGGTCTTCAGGGGGAGTTCGCTTTCGTGGACCAGAAGCCGCTCTGTCTTTGCAAGGGCGTGCAGGCCGATGGACAGCCCCAGTTCCCTGAAGGCCAGCCGCTGTTCCGCCGGCCGTTTGATGGGGCTGCTCTTCGTATAAATCTTGAGCCCTTGGAGCGACGCCTCCAGGACGGCTTCGAGCAGACCGTTGCCGAGGAAGTCCCCTCGGGCCGTCAGTTGGGCCAGACGGAAGCCGTCGCACAAGAGCCCTCCGATCCCCAGGGGATCGTCCGTCGCCCAGTTCTTTCCGGCGCAGATATCGGCCAGTTCGGCGATTTCGGTCTCGAGATCGGGCCATCCGTCCTTTTCCGTCTTTCGTGAGGGATTGGAGTCGATCTGCATGAAGGTGATGAAGCCGTCGAGCGGGTCATGGTGCCCCATGGCCTTGACGAGAGGATAGGAGAGATCGATGCTCATCTTCCAGACCATGCGCCGTTCGAGGCCATTCGCAGCGGAGTAGACGAACCGCGTGTAGGCGGTCCTGGCCAGCTCCGAGGCCCATCTCCCGTACTGGTTTTCCCCGAGCAGGCGGGCGGCGCGATCGAGCGCGTGCATCCATTTGGTCAGATAGTGGAAGTATTGTCCGTCCCGATTCCATTCCAGACGCTCGTCGAAGGGTGCTGAGAGGCCTCTCTCATTCAGTTTTTTGCCGATGCGGAGCCCGCCGGCCGTTGGGTGGTCTTCACCGTTCCGGTGGCTGAGACCGCTGATCCAGCCCTCTCGCAAATCATCTTCACGGTGCCGGCCCAGGACGTGGTGAACCTGATCGATGAGGTTTACGGCAAGCTGCCGGTGCGACCGATCTCCGGTGGTTCGATACAGGCCCAGGAAATTGCACACGGCAAAGGCATCCGTCCAGAGATAGCGGATCGGCGGCCGGGTGGCGGCAGGAGGGATCCCTGTCTCTGCAGCGAATCGCGTCATCATCGCCTGGGCTTCCAAGAGGGCGTCAGTCTCGGGCATGGGTTGTTCCATTCGAAAAAAAGATTGCGCTCCGAAAGATTTGCATCCTGCAAACGGGACCGGATTTTACTGTATCGCAGAGCCGATATCAACCGGTTCGAACGTTTTCCCTTGTGCGTGTGCGCGTTTCGGGCCGGAGGCTTCTCTCGGCCCGCCCTGTCCCCGGAAGCAGTTTTCGGCCCGCCTTTCGAGGCTGCCTGCGGGCTGCTCGTTCACCGAGGCCGACCGGTGCAATCACGGCCTCGGGATGGTGTCCGAGGCCGATCCTTTGAGCCTGCCCTTTTTCTTGTCGGGCCAACGGGCGATGTACCAGTTGGCGGCGGCCGGCGCCTTCTGGAACAAGACGACCCCGATGACCGCGGTGACGAAGATATAGATGCCGCTGAATATCCGCAGCTGAGGTAAGGCCAGGCTGGCGATGACGGCCGAGAATTCACCGCGGTGCACCATGGAAAAGGCCGCCCGGCAGGCCGTCTTACGGGCCAATCCGAAGAGGCGTCCCCCGAGGAAGGCGGTCAGAATCTTGCCTGCGACAGCCCAGAGGGCCATCACGATCATCAACGGGACGAAGGGCACGCCTTCGCCGAGGGTGATCGTGGTACCGAACCAGAAAAAGAAGAAGGGCAGGGTGATGTCCCGGATGGGGGCGATCAGGTGCTCGATTTCGCTGGATTTACCGGTTTCGGAAAGCATCATTCCGGCCAGAAAGGCCCCCAGGATCTCGGAAAGCCCCAGGGTCATGGCGGCGCCGGCGTAGGCCAGGGCGATGCCGGCTGCGAGCAGAGGCATGAAGTCCTGCTGCATGTAGCGGGCCAGGAAACCTTCCATGCGCTTGAAGGCATAGTGCCCGATCACGATGGCCCCCGTCATGAGCAGGATGATCTTGAGCAGGAGCAGCCCGAGAAAGCCGATGGTCATCTCCTCGCCTGTTCTCGCGGCGGCGATGAAGGAGACCAGAATCGGTGAGATCAGGTCTTCGAAGATCAGCAGGGCCAGGATGAACTCCGTCTCCGGGTTGGCGAGGCGCTTCTGCTCCTCGAGAAGCTTGGCCGAGATGGAGGAACTGGTCGCGTAGGCGACGGATCCGAGCACGAAGGCGGCCAGGGGATTCAGTCCGAACAGGAGCGCCAGCGCCATGGCGCCGCCGATATTCAGCAGAACATCCATGAGACCGGCCGGCCAGATGCGCCGGCTGATCTCGACCATACGGGCCAGAGGGAATTCGAGCCCCAGGATGAAGAACAGCAGGACGATGCCGACTTCGCCGGCCAGGTGGATGGCCTCGTTTTCCCGGAAAAACGATGTCAGCGCGATCCCGAGTACGATGTAGACCAAGACGGACGGCAGGCGCAGTTTCTGCGAACTGAAACTGACGAAGAAGAAGCTGCAGAGGATCAGCCCTGCGAGGAGCAGAAAGGGCAGCTGAGCCATGGTTTACTTCCTATGGGACAGAGAGCGTGTCGGGCTCGAGGGCTTCGATCAACACTGGCACAAGGACTCCAGGGTCTTGGTCTGGTCGCGCGTTCCGATGGACATCAGGATGTCCCCGGGCTGGATCACCTCGTTCACATCGGGGCTTCCGATCATCTTCTCCCCGCGCTGGACGGCGATGACAGTTGCACCGGTGCGTTTCCGGATCTGCGATTCCAGGATCGATTTGCCCGCCAGGCAACTCGCGGGCGCTACCTTCAGCCAGTCCACCCGCAGGTTCTTCATGAGGAATTCCATCCGGTCGTCGGTTACCGGCTGATAGTCCACGCCCAGAAGAATGGTCCCCACCTGGCGGGCCTCCTCGTCGGTCAGCAGAAACGTTTGGCTGGGGTCGTCCTGGTCCGGGTCCTCGAAATAGTAAAACTCCCGGTTTCCCTGGTGATGGACGATAACGACCAGGCGCGCGCCCTCGGCTGTCTCGAGGGCATAGCTCTTGCCGATGCCCGGCAGTTCGCTGGTTTTGACTTTCATAACGGCTCCTTTCCTGATTTTCCCCAGGGGAAGATACCATAAGCGGGCGCCCTCGAAAACATGAAAACGTGTTACCTGCCTTGTGCAGAGGTGTTCGGTTCCATCCAGATCTCGGCGACGGCCGCACACGTCAGCCCGAAGGGCAGATATCCGGCATATCCCAGGATCGGCATCGCGAAGATCCTGGAGCCCTGGACAAAGGGAACGGTGTATTCCCAGCGGGAGAGACTGCCCGCGTTCCACATCTCCCAGAAAAAGCCGCACAGAAGCGCCGCGAGAGACCAGCTGACAACCCCCCGCCAGTTCCCCTTCGGGATGCCTTCGAGAGGGTGCCGGCCGCCGGTCAGGGACTGCAGGGCGACCATGATCAGGAGCGGCGCCACCCAGAGGCCGGCAAAGAGGAGGTCAGGCCAGACGCCGATGCCGGCCAGAACGGCAGCCGACAGAAACAGCGTCCACGCGGCGAGGCGTGCGGGGTGCCGGGGCCGGATAGGCAGGACGCCCTCGAAGGCCCGGCGGATCCAGGGAAGAGTGAGCAGCCAGCGTTGCGTGGAAAGAACGGCCGGCAGAACGGTCGAAAAGGAGATCGTGGCGAAAAGGGCATAATGCCAGGCGCCGTATTCGCTGCCGAGGTAATGCCAGTTCTGCACGAAGCGGTTGAGGTATTCGAAGAACCACCAGAAGATTGCGCTGAGCGGAAAAAGCAGGATAAACCGCCCGGGCCGGCTGCTGAGGGGGCAATGTCCCAGCCGTTTATGGATCAAGGCGTTCATCGTCAAAATGTAGCCGAGCCAGAGGGGGAAAAAGGTGTGCGGCTGAAAGGGGGCGAACCAGGAAAACCGTGTCCAGGCGAACAGCCAGGCGGCGGTTCCCCATCCGATCCCCGCCCAACCCCACCATGGAAAGGGCCGCTTCGTTGGAAGAGCGGGGGCCGGGGCGTTTCTCGACCGGGCCCACAGAAAAAGGATGAACGCAAGCGCGCCTGTTCCGACCAGGGCGTAAACGCAGAAGACCGGCCATGAAAAAGGCGCGTGGGAGACGAAATCCGAGCGCGGCGGGAATGCGAAGTACGGTCCGATCGGGCGCCCTGCCATCAGGACGCCTGCGGGTGGAAGCCCCAAAAGCATGGCTGCCGCCAGGGCCCATTTCGGTATACGGGTGAGGGGTGATTGCGGTATCATGCCGAAACAGTAACGCAATTTTGAAACAGGGTCAATCCGCTCCGGACCGCTGGCGCAGCCGGGCCTGCATGGGCGCGGCCGGATTTTGCGGATCGGGCGGCTTTGGGCCGGGAAGGAGAGAGGCCATGATTGGGGCGATAGCGGGTGATATCGCAGGATCGGTTTATGAGGGAACACGCATGAAGACCAAGCATTTCGTCTTGTTTTCGGACCTGTGCGTCTACACGGATGACACGGTGCTGACGGTTGCCCTGGCGGACACGATCCTGACGGGAACGCCCTATGTGAAGAATCTGAAGACCTTCTACCGGTGGTATCCGCACGCCGGATACGGCGGGAGCTTCCATCGCTGGGCACGGCGCGAAGACTCGGAGCCTTACGGCAGTTGGGGGAACGGGGCCGCCATGCGGATCAGTCCGGTCGGGTATGCCTATCACGATCTGGAGACCGTTCTCGATCAAGCACGCGGGTTTACGGAGGTGACCCACAACCACCCCGAAGGGATCAAAGGCGGGCAGGCGGTTGCCGCAGCGGTTTTCCTCGCGCGGACCCGGCATTCGAAGGAGGAGATCCGGACGTTCATCGAGACGCGCTTCGCGTACGATCTGAGCCGGTCGATAGACGAGATCCGCCCGGGCCATCCGTTCGATGTGTCGTGCCAGGGGAACATTCCCCCCGCGATCAGGGCTTTTCTGGACTCGACGGACTTCGAGGACGCGATCCGGACGGCTGTCTCTCTTGGCGGAGATACGGACACCCTGGCCTGCATCACGGGAGGCATCGCACAGGCGTTTTACGGAGGGATTCCGGAGGATATCGAGAAAAAGGTGTACGCGATCCTCGATGAGCGGTTGAGCGCGATCACCAAGGCCTTCATGAACCATTACTGCAGAACCTGATCGTTGGACGTCGACAGGCGGGTGTCTCGGCCGTGATTGAGCGAGAGGGCGGGAGGAGAGATTGTTACTTCCGGATGGGCACCCTTTAGGCATTGAATCTGGCTTCTTGTGTTGCCGTCTGTTTTCTGGCACATTACGCAGGTATGGCCGATGGATCGGTTTCGAGAGACGGATTCGATCGGGAAAGGGGGTGATGCGACAGGTATCCCGCGTGGCTGAAGAAAGATGATCCCTTTCAACGCTAATGATCCAAAAACGGAGGTCGGGACCATGAGGGCGATATGGTGTTTGGCGATTGGCGTGCTGGTTGCGAGTGTCACCCTGTTTTGCGGTGGGGCCGCTGCGGAGGAAAAGCCTGTCAAACTAGGGGCGATGTTTATTTCGTCCGGCAAGATGGGGGGGTACGGCAAACACGGTGCCCAGGCGATTCAACTGGCTGTCGAGGAGATCAATGCCGCCGGCGGCATCCTCGGGAGAAAACTGGAGGCGACCACCGAAGACACCCAACTGAACAAAGAACGGACGATAGAGATCGCCAAGCGGTTCATTCTTACCGACAAGGTCGATTTCCTGATGGGCCCGACGTCGAGCGGTCTGGCCATGACGCTCCTGGACATCGCAAAAGAGCACAAGAAGATCCTGATCGCAACCCAGGCTGCAACCGACGCTCTTACAGGCGCGAATTTTTCCCCTTACCTCTTCAGCACGCTCAGCAATGCCATGATGCATTCGCGCTCAGGCGCCTATCTGATGGCAAACAAACCTTACAAACGCTGGATGGTGGTCGGCCCGGACTACAACTACGGACATTCCTCATGGGAGATGTTCATTACCAAACTGAAGGAATTGAAGCCCGATGTCGAAGTGGTGGGGGAGGTCTTCCCGAAATTCATGGCCACGGATTATTCGGCAGCCATTGAAGAGGTGTTGAAAATCAAGCCCGATGCCGTTTGGTGTCCTCTCTGGGGGGGGGATTCGGTCGCGTTCATCAAGCAGGCGCTGCCGAAGGGGTTGTTCGACCAGGTAAAGTTCGCTTTTCCGGTCGGCGGGGCTTTGGAAACGCTCATTCCGGTCGGCAAGGATATGCCGGAAGGGATCTTCATGTCCACGCGCTATTTGTTCACGACGCCCGATTCGGCGCTGAACCGAAGATTCGTGAAGGCCTACAAAGAACGATTCAATGAGTATCCGGATTACATGGCGGGGGAGACCTACGCCGGAGTGACCTTCATCAAGGCGGCCGTCGAGCGCGCAGGCAGCACGGATGCTGAAAAAATCATCGCAGCGGTCGAAAAGGAGCCTTTGGCCTGGGAGAGTCCTGAGGGATGGAAGATCATGCGGGCCGAAGATCATTCGGTTGTCGAGGACTGTCTCTGGGGGGAGACCGTCTTCAGCGAGGCCTATGGTTTTCCGGTGTTGAAAAACATCCACTATGTGCCGGCCGAGGAGATCTGCAGGACCCCCGAGGAACTGAAGGCGGTGCGGGAGGGGTATCGGAAAAGCCTGCAGTAGCCGAGAAGCCCGCAGCGGTTGAAGGCTGCTTTCGCGGAGGTGGAGGAGTCATGGAGAGGATTGCGACCGACAAGGCACCTGCGGCCGTGGGGCCTTACGCTCAGGCGGTGAAGTCGGGGGAGTTGCTCTTCTGTTCGGGTCAGATCGGGATTGATCCGCGCACAGGAAAGCTCGCCGGTGAGGACATCGAGGCCCAGGCGGGGCAGGTCCTGGAAAACATGCAGAAGGTCCTGCTGGCGGCAGGGTTGGGGATGAACGACGTGTTGAAGACGACGGTCTTTCTCGTGGATATGAAGGAATTCCCCGTGGTGAATGCCGTATATGCCAAGGCGTTTGGAGACCACCGGCCGGCGCGGTCCACCGTCCAGGTCGTAGGGCTGCCGCTCGGCGCCAGGATCGAGATCGAATGCATCGCCGACGCCGGTCTTGCCGAACGCCAGGTTGGATGAGCGGGTGACCCTCCATGGCTGATTTTCCGATCCCTGGAGAGCATCCGGCGGGGGGCGTCGGCCGGCTCCGGATGTGTCCTGGCCTGATGTCGACCGAGGCTGGCGGTTGCCCCTCCGGCGCCGACCGGGCGCATTCCAGGAGAAAGCGAAAGCCGTTCAGCGCATGGATTTCGAGCGGAAAGAAGGAGCAGGCGCATGGGATATGAGACCATCATAGTGGAGATCGGGGATGATTATGTCGCGGATGTGACGCTCAATCGTCCGGAAAACCTCAACACCTTCAACGTGGCGCTTGCAACGGAACTTGGGCAGGCGCTCCAGGAACTGGATGCGGATCAGCGGGTGCGCGTGATCGTGCTGAAGGGCGCAGGAAAGGCCTTTTGCGCGGGCATCGATGTCGGAGATTTCCACGGCAAGAGCGCGCTCGAATACCGCGAGTGGATCGGGTGCATGGAGCGCCCCTTGGTTGCCATCAGCGGCTTGTGCAAGCCCGTGATCGCCCAGGTTCACGGGGTCGCGGCGGCGAACGGTGCAGGCTTGGTGGCCGCCGCGGATCTGGCTGTTGCAGGCGAGTCGGCGCGGTTGGGTTTGACGGCCATCAATGTCGGTTTGAACTGCATCGGCCCCGTTGTGCCGGTTGCGCGGTCCGTCGGCAGGAAGAAGGCCCTCGAGATGCTTTTTTTCGGGGATCTCGTCCCAGCCAGAGAGGCTTTGGCGATGGGGCTTGTAAACCGGGTTTATCCTGAAGAGGCCCTGAAGATGGAGACCCGCAGATGGGCGGCTGCCCTCGCTCAGAAAAGTCCGGTGGCTTTGCAGATCGCCAAAAAGGCCTTCTACGCGGCGGAGGATATGGAATATCACCAGGCCTTCGAGTACATGAACGAGGCGTTCGCCCGCTTGTGCTGCACCGAGGATGCCCCTGAAGGCATCCGGGCCTTCAAGGAGAAAAGGCTCCCTGTCTGGAAAGGGAGATGACCGCTCGACCGGAGCCGGGCGGATAACCACAGGCGGTCCGCCCGGCTCCGGTAGGGGTGTGTGTGCAAAAGCTGTTTCCGATTCGGGCGCGGATCGGCGCGGCCTGGGCGGGTGCCGTCCTGGTGGTCCGGCTGAAAGGCCTTGGGCGATGTAGGCATCCGGTTCGTCCCGGCGTCGGCTTTGGGTATCTGCCTATCTGCCTCGCTCGTGCTTTTCCCCAGGTGCGGCGCCGTTTTCCGTCATGGGGCTCTCGTATACGCCGGTGCCGATGAAGTATTCTGTTCCGGGAATCGGTTCGACATACCCCAGCTTCAGCTTTTCCCCCTCTGACCCGGGCTTGATCCAGTGGTAGGTTACGAACCCGCCGCCTACCCGGGCGGCCTCGGCCAGTTCACGGATCACATACTTGCCTTTTGCATCCTGATAGTCGTATAGATTCTTCCCGACGAGGTTTTTCTGGGTGGCATGGGCGATGTTGCGGCAGTCGAGGTCATACACATAGAAGTAGCCGGACCGATCGGGGTAGAATCGGATCGGCTCGATGAAACGGCGGATGAGGGTGATGCGCTGCCCGGGATCTTCCTGGCCCCGGCACAGGGCGCCGAGCCCTTCGGCGGCGCAGTGCACTGCAATCACCGCCCCTTGGGCCTCGCAGGTATTGGAGATCTTGCCGGCCTTCGCCGCCGACTCCATCGAGGCATGCATGATGATCAGACACGCCAGCGCGACCAGGTACGAAGAGAAGGGGATTTTTCTTTTGTCTGAGGTCATTTCCAAAACCTCCTTGTAAAAGGATTGACGGGATGAACCCTTTGCCGAGCGATGGACGGCTGCCCGGGCATGGTATCCTTTGACCGGTCAACACGGGCTACGTATCATATTTTCTTGAGCAGGCCAAGGGCAAATCCGGTTTGCGTCTTCCGACCGTCGGCGGGTGCAGCACCCGAACGTCCGCCGGCCGGAGGCTGAGGGGAGCTTGATGATGGCTGGAAGGGTGTGTCCGCCTTTTATCGGTTATATTCTCTTGAATCCTTTGAGGCGCTTGATCGAGAACCCCGAGAAGATGCTGGGCGGTCTTGTTCAACAGGGGATGACTGTCCTCGAGCCCGGCTGCGCGATGGGGTACTTCACGCTTCCGCTTGCGCACATGGTCGGCCCTGCAGGCAGGGTTGTGGCGGTCGACATTCAGCCCAAAATGCTCTCCGCCCTCTCGCGCCGGGCACGGAAGGCCGGTCTGGAGAAGCGGATCGACATCCGGCAGGGCGGATCCACCGGGATGGGCATTGTGGATCTTGCCGGAGAGGTGGACCTTGTGGTGGCGATCCATGTGGTCCACGAGTTGCCGGATCCGGCGCGGTTCTTCGAGGAAGTGAGAGGGGTCATGAAGCCCGGGGCGAAGCTGCTGATCATAGAACCGAAAGGCCATGTTTCAGTGGCTCGATTCCGCGAAACCGCCGCGTTTGCCGAGGCCGCCGGTCTGGCGGCTGTCGAGGGTTTGGCGGATCCCCGGGCGCGGAGGGCGCTGCTGCGCAAGCTGTGATCCGGTTCGGCCCCATTCCTTCAGCCAGGACCCGGCTGGTCCGAGGTCCATTGATCGAAACGTTTTTTTGGGGCTTGACCCGCCGTTTGCGGCGCGGACGAAACGCGCCGACCCATGCCGGGACCGGCCGGGAAGGCCTTGTTCGGATCATAATTGAAGACTGATCAGTGAGGTGGAGACGATGCGTAGCCTTCCAAAACGGATCTGCTTTGCGGTTGTTGCAGCGGCATGGATGTGCGGATGCGCAGGGTTTCTGCGCTCCATCGAGCCGCCGCAGGTCGGGCTGTCCGACCTTCGCATCCAGGCGATCCGGCACTTCGAGACCTTGTTGGAGGTGGATCTCAGGGTGGTGAACCCGAATGATTTTCCTCTGATCATCCAGGGGGTCGCCTGCGATCTTGCGCTGAACGGGCAGCATTTCGGTTCGGGGGTCGGTAAGGAAGGAGCGACTATTCCCGCTTTCGATACGGGGATTGTTTCGATCGTCGTGTACTCTTCCATGATCGACCTTTTCAGGGGATTTCTGAAAATGCCTGATCGGGAGGAACTGGTTTACAGCGTAAAGGGCTCTGTAAGGGTGGCCAGGGAGAGGGGCGGAACGGTCAAGATCCCCTTCGAGAGCGAAGGGCGTTTCAGGTTGCAGCCTTTTGATTCCGACAAGGTGAGTACGGAGCGGAGAGTTCGTGCGGGAGCGCGTGAAGCGGATGATTATTCAAGCGTCAAAAGATCGGATACAAGGAAAGAGAGTGTCGAATGTCATTGAACCCACCGATCCGAAACATCGTTCTCATTGGCATGCCGGGGGCCGGGAAAAGCACGGTGGGTGTGATCCTGGCGAAGATGGCGGCGATGGGCTTCGTGGACACGGACCTCCTCCTGCAGGCCTCCGAGGGCCGCTCGCTGCAGGAGATCGTCGATCAGGAGGGGTTTATGGCGCTTCGTGCGATCGAGGAGCGGGTCCTGCTCGGACTCGACCTGCAGGGGCATGTCATTGCCACGGGGGGAAGCGCCGTTTACAGTGAGGCTGCGATGGGGCACCTCAAGGGGGCGGGGGTCGTGGTGTTTCTCGATGCGGCGGCTGAAACGCTCGAGCGGCGCATCCAGGACTTCGCGACGCGGGGGATCGCCAGGCGGCCGGATCAGAGCTTCGCTGAACTCTACGGCGAACGGCTCGCCCTCTACCACCGTTATGCAGACATCCGGATCGACTGCGCCGGTCTGACCCAGGAAGCCGTTTGTGCGCGCATTATCCGGGCGCTCGATGGGGGGAAAGCGTGAAATCCACGAGGCCGTCTCCTCTCGTCATGTTGAACCGGATCACCCTTGCGTTCGGAGGGCCGCCGCTGCTTGCCGACGTGGATCTCCAGGTCGAGCGGGGGGAGCGGATCTGTCTGATCGGGCGCAACGGCACCGGTAAGTCGACGCTGCTCAGGCTGGTCCACGGGGAACTCCGGCCCGACGGCGGCACGATTACGCGCGCTTCGGGTCTCCGGACCGCCCTGCTTCCTCAGGAGGTGCCCCTGGACATGGAAGGCAGCGTCTATGATGTGGTCGCCTCCGGTCAAGGCCTTTATGCGTCCCTCCTGCAGGAATACCATCACATCCTCCTCGCCTCGCGCAGGCATCCGAAAGAGACGGATTCGGCCCGTCTCGAACAGGTCCGGCGGACCCTGGAGGCCGGAGACGCCTGGGAACGCCATCAGCAGGTGCAGGAGGTCATCTCGCGCATGGATCTCGATGAGGCCGCCGACAGCGGAACGCTCTCAGCCGGGCTCAAGCGGCGGGTCTATCTGGCCCGTGCCCTCGCCAACGAGCCGGATATCCTGCTGTTGGACGAACCCACCAACCACTTGGATCTGGACGCCATCCTGTGGATGGAGCAGTTCTTGCTGCGCTCGGTCAGGACGATGCTTTTCGTGACTCATGACAGGGTCTTCCTCGACCGGCTCGCCACCCGCATCGTCGAACTGGACCGGGGGATGCTCACGTCCTTTCCCGGCCGCTACGAGGACTACCTTGCCCGCAAACAGGCGCTCCTCGAGGTCGAGGCCAGGCGTAACGCCGCTGTCGACAAGCAGCTGAAGCGTGAGGAGGAGTGGCTCAGGCAGGGGATCAAGGCCCGGAGGACCCGCAACGAGGGGCGGGTGCGGGCCCTTATGGAGTTGCGGGCCGAGGTCGCCCGGAGGCGTTCCCTGAGCGGCTCCGTCCACCTGGCTGAGCATGAGCTCGAAAGATCCGGGAAGCGGGTCATCGAGGTCCGCGGCGTTTCGTTCGGGTACGGGGGGGCTCCCGTTGTCCGAGATGTTTCCACCACCATCCTGAGGGGTGACAAGGTGGGGATCATCGGGCCCAACGGCTGCGGCAAGACGACCTTGCTGCGCATTCTGCTCGGAGACCTGGAGCCCGAAGCCGGTCGCGTGAAACACGGTGAAAATCTCGAAGTGGCCTATTTCGATCAGCTGCGCGCCCAACTGGATCCGGACAAGACGGTCCAGCAGAACGTGGCCGGGGACGGCGACAAGGTCATCGTGGGCGGCAAGGTCCGGCACGTCATCGGATACCTGCAGGACTTCCTGTTCACCCCCGAGCAGGCGCGAGCGCCTATCACGCGCCTTTCCGGCGGAGAGCGGAATCGTCTGCTGCTCGCCAAACTCTTCACGCGCCCGGCCAACCTGCTGGTGCTCGATGAACCGACCAACGACCTGGACATAGAAACCCTCGAACTCCTGGAGGCCATGCTGGTGGAATTCCCCGGGACCGTGCTGATCGTGAGCCATGACCGGGCCTTCCTGAATCATGTCGTGACCTCCGTCCTGGCCTTCGAAGGGGGAGGACGGGTGACCGAGGTTGTGGGCGGCTATGACGACTGGCTGAGACAGCGTCCGAAGGATGCGGCGGCTTCGGGGCCGGAGAAGGCGAAGCATGCGAAGCCCCGTCCACGCAAAGAGGCCCCGCGCAAGCTCACGTTCAAGGAGCAGCGGGAGCTGGAACTTTTGCCTGACCGCATCGAAGGCCTCGAGGCCGAAAAACGCGACCTCTTCGCGGCCATGGCCGAGCCTGAGCTTTATCGGTCGGCCGGGGCCGATGTGACGCGGCTCCAGTCCCGGCTCCATGCCCTCGAGGAAGAGATCGATGCGGCCATGGCCCGCTGGGAGGAACTGGAGGAGGTGAATCTCCAATCGGCCAAGTGAACCTTCCCGCCCGAACAGGCAGCAACGGAGCCATGATGGCGCCCGCGGCGCTCTCCGCCGCTGCCGCCGGGCAGATGATCCATCCTGCACGAATCCGTCAGACATCCCCCCTCCTTTGATCCGGCGGCGGACGGCCCCCGGCCTGTGCCCTTTTTCGGGTCGTGATCCTTGGATCGCTCCTCGTTGCCGCACGTTCCCTCTCCGAGCCCCCGGTCTTTACAATTCCTCGACAGGTCTTATTTTATAACCGTGACCTTCGTTGGTGTTCCTTCAGAAACAATGATCGAACGCCGGCGGATTCCGGTCAGACAGGAAGACCATGTACCAGACGCGCTGGCCGATGCCTGCGGCATATCAGGCGGAGGGCAGGCCTGAAACATTTCAATACAAGGAGTTTTGAAACGATGGAACATGAAAAGGAAAAACAGGGAAAGGTGGATCTGCCCCGTGAGATCCCGATTCTGCCCTTGCGCAACACCGTCGCCTATCCTTTCATGGTGATTCCGTTGGTCGTAGGTATCAAACGCTCCGTGAAGCTGGTGGAAGACGCGCTGCAGGGGGACAGGATCATCGGCCTCGTCACCATGAAAGACGGCCATATCGAAGAGCCTCAACCAGGTGAAGTGTATGAAGTCGGGACGCTCGCGAAGATCGACCGGGTCCTGAGGGCGCCGAACGAAAATACCCTTCAGATCGTCGTGCAGGGTATTGAGCGCTTTCGCGTCAAACACTGGATCGGCTCGGAACCCTACCTTCGTGCAGAGGTGGAGCCGGCCTCGGACATCATCGAGAAGGACCTGGAGACGGATGCCCTTGAGCGCAGCCTGCGCGAACTGGCGCAGGAGGTGATCCATCTGTCGCCCAACCTGCCGAAGGAGGCCGCGGCGCTTCTGAATCAGGTTCAGGACCCGCAGTATCTGAGTTATCTCGTGGCGAGCAACCTGAGGTTGGATGTGCCCGAGGGCCAACTGGTCCTCGAACTGGATCGGGCCAAGGAGAAGTTCCGGCATCTGATCGCCTATCTGG
Organism: Desulfatiglans anilini DSM 4660; assembly: GCF_000422285.1. Taxonomy (NCBI): domain Bacteria; kingdom Pseudomonadati; phylum Thermodesulfobacteriota; class Desulfobacteria; order Desulfatiglandales; family Desulfatiglandaceae; genus Desulfatiglans; species Desulfatiglans anilini. The sequence goes on along the minus strand of NZ_AULM01000024.1, from coordinate 26,767 downwards.
CCCGGGAGAGGGACATCCTGAGCCTGGGAAAGAAGATCAAGAACGACGCCCAGGAGGAGATGGACAAGGCCCAGCGGGATTACTATCTGCGCCAGCAGCTGAAGGCCATCCGCAAGGAACTTGGAGAAGGCGAGGCGCCGGAGTCGCCGGTCGACGAGTACCGTGAAAAGATCGAGAAGGCCGGCCTCCCGGAGGAGGCGGAGAAAGAGGCGCTGAGAGAGCTGAAGCGGCTTTCTTCGATGTCGCCCCACTCGGCCGAGTATCCCGTGATCCAGACCTACCTCGACTGGCTGTGCGATCTACCCTGGAACGAGGTGAGCGTCGACGAAACGGATATCGTGGGCGCGCGCCGGGTGCTCGATGAGGATCATTACGATTTGGAGGAGGTCAAGGACCGGATCATCGAATACCTGGCTGTCCACCAATTGGTGAAGGAGCGCGGTGCGGAGCCGGACGCTGCCGAAGGGCAGGATGGCCCGGACGGGACAGGGGTGATCCTCTGCTTCGCGGGGCCTCCGGGAGTCGGCAAGACGAGCCTCGGACAGAGCATCGCGCGGGCCCTCGGCCGCAAGTTCACCCGTATGAGCCTTGGCGGCATGCGGGACGAGGCCGAGATCCGCGGCCACCGCAGGACCTACATCGGTGCCATGCCGGGGCGGATCATCCAGGCGATCAAGCGCGCCGGGACCCGGAATCCCGTCTTCATGCTGGACGAGGTGGACAAGATCGGCACCGACTGGCGAGGCGATCCGAGCAGCGCGCTGCTGGAGGTGCTCGATCCGGCTCAGAACCATGCCTTCCGGGACCATTACCTGGACCTGGACTTCGACCTGAGCGATGTCATCTTCATCACGACTGCGAACCAGTTGGAGACCATCCCGGGGCCCCTGCGCGACCGAATGGAGATCATCCAGCTGGACGGCTACACCGAGTACGAAAAGCTTCACATCGCCAGGCGGCACCTGGTGAGCCGTCAGCTGCGGGCCAACGGGCTGCGCCCGGATGAGATCACCTTTACGGACGAGGCCCTGTTGAAGATCATTCAGGACTATACCCGTGAGGCCGGCGTGAGGAACCTGGAGCGCCAGATCGGCGCGGTGTGCCGCAAGGCGGTGGTCCGGATCGCGGGCCGTGAGGCGGAGCACATCACCATCACGCCTGAGATCGTCCGGCAGTATCTGAAGAAGGAGAAGTTCGATTCGGAGACCTCGGAGACCATCGAGATCCCCGGCATCGCCACAGGGCTGGCGGTGACCGCCGTCGGCGGGGACATCCTCTTCATCGAGGCTACTCAGATGCGCGGGAAAGGGCGGCTGACCCTGACCGGCCAACTGGGGGACGTGATGCGGGAGAGCGCCCAGATCGCCCACAGCTACGTGCGCTCCAAGGCTGACGGGCTGGGGATCGCACCGGAGCTGTTCGAGCAGACCGATGTGCACGTGCATGTTCCGGCCGGCGCTATCCCGAAGGACGGTCCCTCGGCGGGTATTGCGATGGTGATGGCGATGGCGAGCCTCTTCAGCGGGCGGTCCGTCCGCGGGGATGTCGGCATGACCGGGGAAGTGACCCTGCGGGGCCGTGTCATGCCGGTCGGCGGGATCAAGATGAAGGTCCTGGCCGCCCACAGGGCCGGCTTGAAGGCGGTGATTCTCCCGAAGCGCAATGAGCGGGATCTGGAGGAACTCCCGGAAGAGGTCCTGAAGGCCATGCGGTTCGTGCTGGTCGATAGGATCGATGAGGCGCTGAGCGTCGCGCTGGAGCCCGCGGAAGGCGAGGGAGAGGTCCAGCAGGCCGTGCACGCGTAACCATCTGACAGGGGACCATGGAAAAAAGGGCCGGCGCCCGGCAGAAGGATCCTGCCGGGCGCCGGCCCTCGCTTTTTCAGGAGGGCGTCGGCCCGATCCCGTGCAGGTAGCGTTCAAGCCAGGCGGCGGTGTGCGAGATCCGGGTTTGTTCGAGAATCTCTGTCGGTGAGCCCGCAGCGACGACCTCCCCGCCGGCCTCTCCGCCCTCCGGTCCGAGGTCGATGACATAGTCCGCCGCAGCGATGACTTCCATGTTGTGCTCGATTACGGCTACGGTGTTCCCCTGGTCCACCAGGGCCTGCAGGACCCCGACCAGACGCTGGACGTCGTGGAAGTGCAGCCCCGTGGTGGGCTCGTCCAGGATGTAGAGGGTGCGGCCGCGGGAGGCCTTGCCCAGTTCTTCGGCCAGCTTCATGCGCTGCGCCTCGCCGCCCGACAGGGTGGGGCTGGCCTGGCCCAGCCTGAGGTATCCCAGCCCGATGTCTTCCACCGCCTGGATGGCCCGCCGTATGGCGGGCACGGCATCGAAGAAGGCGGTAGCCTCGCGGAAGGTCAGGTCCAGGATCTCCGCGATGTGTTTGCCCTTGTAGGTAATGTCGAGCGTTTCGGGTTCGAAGCGCCGCCCGCCGCAAATCTCGCAGTGCACATAGACGTCCGGCAGGAAGCTCATGGCCACCTTGACGGAGCCCTGTCCCTTGCAGGCCTCGCAGCGCCCCCCCTGGACGTTGAAGGAGAAACGGCCGGGGCCGTACCCGCGGGCGCGCGCCTTGGGGGTCATGGAGAGCAGCCGGCGGATCTCCGTCAGACACCCGATGTAGGAGGCGGGCACCGAGCGCGGGGTCCTGCCGATCGGGGTGTGATCCACTTCGAGGACGCGTTCGACCGCCTTCCAGCCTTCGATTCCGCGGCAGAGTCCCCCGCCCCCTTTGCCCTGCAGCCGGACGTGCAGTTCACGGTGAAGCGTTTCCTTGAGAAGGGTGGACTTTCCCGACCCCGAGACTCCGGTGACGGCGATGAGTGTTCCCAGGGGAAACACGGCGTCGATGCGCTTGAGGTTGTTACCGGACGCCTCCCGGACCGTGATCGCTGGTCCGTTCTTGTAAGGCCGCAGCCGCGATGTCAGCTCGCGCCCCCGCCCGCCGAAGGCCTGCCCGGTCAGGGATTCGCGGACACGGCTCAGCTCCTCCAATGTCCCGCTCGCCACGATTTGTCCGCCCGCCTCCCCGCCGCCCGGCCCGAGATCGATGATGTGGTCGGCGGCCCGGATGGTCTCCTCGTCATGCTCCACGATCAGGATGGAGTTGCCGCGGCCCTTGAGCGAGTCCAGGGCGTCGAGCAGCAGGCGGTTGTCGCGTGCGTGGAGTCCGATCGTCGGTTCGTCCAGGATGTAGCAGACCCCGGTCAGGTTGGACCCCAGTTGGGCCGCGAGGCGTATCCTCTGGGCCTCGCCCCCCGAGAGGGTGTCGCCGCTCCGGCTGAGGGCCAGATAGCCCAGCCCGAGCCGGTCCAGGAACGCGATGCGGGTGAGGAGCTCCGACATGATCGGGTCGGCGATCGGGGCTTCGGCCGGCGAAAAGGAAAGCCCCTCCAGGAGGGCGCGGGTCTCCGATGCCGGCCGCTGAACGATATCCCAGATGGAAAGCCCCGCGATGCGGGCGCTCAGCGCCTCCGGTTTCAGGCGGCTCCCGCCGCAGTCGGGGCAGGTTCGCTCCTTCCCGGTGCCCTCCCCGCCGATGGTGCCCAACCCCTCGCAGCGGGGGCAGGCGCCCAGGGGGCTGTTGAAAGAGAAGAGCCTTGGATCGGGCTCCTGCAGCCCGATCCCGCAGGCCGGGCACACGCCCCGCCGGCTCAGGGTCTCCTCGCGGCCGGCCCCATCCACGACGGCCAGGGTGCCGTTGCCCTCCTCGAGGGCCGTCAGCACGAGCGCTTCGAGGTTGGGATGGGGGATTTCGCCCACGACCAGCTCGATGGTATGTTCGTGGTAGCGGCTCAGGCTCAGGCCGCGTTCGATCGGCGTGAAGCGGCCGTCGATGCGCGCCTCGCGGAAGCCCTTCTGATAGGCTCGTTCGAAGAGGATCTTGTGGAAACCCTTGCGGCCGAAGATCTTGGGGGCCAGGATCCTGGCGCGGGTGCCTGCGAACCGCTGCGTCACGGCGGCGATGATCTCGCTGAGCCCGAGGGCCTTGAGCTGACGGCCGCAGGCGGGGCAGGACTGCCCGCCGAGTTTGCTGAAGAGCAGGCGCAGGAAATGGTAGATCTCCGTCAGGGTGGCGACGGTGGAGCGGCGGCTGCTCCGGCTGGTGCGCTGCTGGATCGCGACGGTGGGGGGGATGCCGGTGACGGCGTCGACGGCAGGCCGTTCGAGGATCTTCACGTATTGGCGTACGTAGGGCGTGAGGCTCTCCAGATAACGCCGCTGCCCTTCGGCGAAGATGATGTCGAAGACGAGCGTCGATTTCCCCGAGCCCGATACGCCGGTCACGACGACCATCTCTTGGCGTGGGATCGACAGGTGCAGATCCTTCAGGTTGTGCTCCCGGGCGCCGTGCACCTCGATGGCCCCGCCCTCTGGAGCGGGTGGGCCGTCCGCCCAGCGGGCGGCCTGTTCCCGGATGCCCGGGGTCAGCCGGTCGTGCCCCCCGAGGTACTCCGAGAGGAATCGCCCGGTATGCGAATCCGGACAGGCGGCCACGGCCTCGGGGGTCCCGGCGGCCACCACGTACCCGCCCTCGGATCCGCCTTCGGGGCCGAGGTCGATGACCCAGTCCGCGGCTTTGATGACGTCCATGTTATGTTCGATCACGAGGACGGTATTCCCCGCGTTGACCACGCGCCGCAGCACCTTCAGCAGGGTGTCGATGTCTGCGAAGTGGAGGCCTGTGGTCGGTTCGTCGAAGATGAACAGCCGATGGCCGGGCCCGGTTTCCTTCAGATGGCGGGAGAGCTTCAAGCGCTGCGCCTCGCCGCCCGACAGGGTGTTGAGCGGCTGCCCGAGTTCCATGTAGCCGAGGCCCACCTCCCGAAGCGGCAGCAGCGCATCGGTGATGGCGGTGTGGTCCTGAAAGAAGTCCAGGGCCTGATCGACGGTCATGCACAGGATGTCGTGGATGTTTTTTCCTTCGAAGGCGACTTCCAGGACCTCGGGTTTGAAGCGTTTGCCGCCGCAGTCCGGACACGAGATGTAGACATCCGACAGGAACTGCATCTCCACCTTCTCGAAGCCGGCGCCCTGGCAGGTTTCGCACCGGCCCGCGGCCACGTTGAAGGAGAAATGGCGCGGTTCGAGGCGCGCCGCCTTCGCGCTGCGCGTCCTGGCCAGAAGGCTCCGGATGGGGTCCATGGCCTTCGAGTAGGTCAGACAATTGGCCCGCGGTGTGCGGCCGATCGGCCTCTGGTCCACCAGCACCACGTCGCCTACCCGATCGGCCCCCTGGATGGCGCGGTGGGCGCCGGGGCGGCTTTCCGGCTGGCCTTTGAGGCGCTTCACGCCTTTGTAGAGGATCTCTTCCACGAGGGTGGATTTGCCGGAGCCGGAGACCCCGGTCAGGCAGCTGAGGCAGTTGAGCGGAATGCGGATATCGATGTCCTTCAGATTGTTTTCCGCGGCGCCCTCCACGGTGAGCCAGCCGTTATCGGGCGGGCGCCTTTTCTGGGGGAGGGGGATGAACCGTTCGCCTTTCAGGTACTGGGCGGTGACGGTGTCACGGGCATCCGCGGTGGGCCCGAAATACATGATTTGCCCGCCGTTTTTGCCGGCGCCCGGACCGAGGTCCAGGAGAAAGTCGCTGCGGGCGATGATCTCGGGGTCGTGCTCGACCACGACCAGGGTGTTGCCGAGGTTTCTGAGCCGTTGAAGGATCCGCGTCAGCCGGTGGTTGTCACGGGGGTGGAGCCCGATGCTGGGTTCGTCCAGCACGTACAGGGTGTTGACGAGGGACGAGCCCAAAGCCGATGTGAGGGCGACGCGCTGCACCTCCCCGCCCGACAGGGTGCGGGACTGACGGTCGAGGGTGAGGTAGCCGAGCCCGACATCTTCCAGGTATCTCAAACGGCTGCGGATCTCCCCGAGGACCATGAGCGCTGCCTTGTCCACGTCTGGAACCGGCAGGTCGCCGAAAAAGACGCTGCATTCCTTTACGGAGAGGGCATAGATCTCGGCGATATTCAATCCGTTCAACCGGTATTGGAGGGCGGCTTCCTTGAAGCGCGTCCCGGCGCAGGCGGGGCAGGGGGCGTAGCTGCGGAACCGCGAGAGATAAACGCGGACATGCATCTTGTACGTCTTGCTTTCCAGCCACTCGAAGAACCCCCGGATGCCATACCAGTCCTTGCCGCCTTCGACGACGAGGCGTTGCTGGGCGGGGCTGAGCGCCTCGAAGGGAACCGTCGCAGGAATCCGCTCCCTTCGGCAGAAGGCCATCAAGTCCTCGAACTCCATGCGGCCGTCCTCCGCACGGCCCCAGGGTTTGATCGCCCCCTGCTCCAGGGACAGGCCGCGGTCCGGGATGATGAGGTCGAGGTCGATGTCGATGATGCGCCCGAACCCGCGGCAGGTGTCACAGGCCCCCAACGGACTGTTGAAGGAGAAGAGGTTGGCGGTGGGAGCGGGATAGGTGATGTTGCACTCCGGGCAGGTGAACGAGGAGGTGAAAGAAAGCGGCCGCCCGCGTTCGACGACGACGCTCAGACGGCCGCCGCCGAGGCGGAAGGCCTGCTCCACCGAATCGAGGACACGCTGGCGCTCCGAGGATTTGAAGGGAAGACGGTCCCCGACGACGACGAGTTCGGTCTCCCCCGGTTGGGGCTCCCAATCCTCGAGGGGCAGCATTTCTCCTTCGCGGAAAAAGCGGGTGTACCCCATGCGGCGGAGTTCGGCGGCCGCTTTGGCGGGGTCGCCGTTGTCCAGGAGGACCGGAAAGGTGATCAGGACTTCGGCCCCCTGCGGGATCCCGTCGAGGCCTTGCCAGACCTCTTCGGGGCTTTGGCTTCGCACCTGGCGGCCGCACACGCGGCAATGGAGGACGCCGAGGCGCCCAAAGAGGAGCTTTCCGAGGTCGGTCAACTCCGTCATGGTGCCGACCGTCGAGCGCGAGGTCCGCACCGGGTCCTTCCGATCGATGGCGATGGCCGGCGGGATGTTCTCGATCCGGTCCACCAGGGGCCGGTCCATCCGGTCCATGAACTGGCGGGCGTAGGGGGAAAAGGTCTCCACGTAACGCCGCTGCCCCTCGGCGTAAAGGGTGTCGAAGGCGAGGGATGACTTCCCCGACCCGCTTACGCCGGTCACCACGGTGATCCGGTTGATGGGGATCTGCAGGTCCAGATTTTTCAGGTTGTTCTGGCGTGCGCCGAAGATCTGGAGGGTGGGATGGCCGGATTCTTTCTGCACGGGCGGTGATTTCTTCAAGGCAATCAGGGTTGGGAGTCTCCCGGCCCTATCGGGCATACGTTGAACAAGTTGATGTCTGCAGGATGATCATCTGTTTTCCACACACGGTGCCCCAGGGTCCGGGCTCCGTGCAGAGAGCGCCCCACGGCCCTGCGGGGGGCCGCCGGTTCAGTCTCCAGGCGCTTTCAGACTCACCGATGGACAGCGCCGGCGGCCTTCGAACAGGTGTTTCCGGGGATCCCAGGGCTGCCCTGCGCCGGGTCTGCAATCCTTTATGAAGAGCCGTCTTTCGGGTTGATCGTGCCGAGGAAGCGCTGGACGGCCCCGCTGATTTTCTGCATCAACGGCTTGCGGAAACGGATCTTCAGATAGAGGTCCCCCGCTTCGCCCCCTCCCTTGCCTGGTCCACCCATGCCTTTGAGGCGCAGTTGTCCGCCCTCTGGAAAACCGGCAGGGATGCCGACCAGGAGCGTTTTGGAAAATTCTCTCAGGTTGTAGGGTATCTTCCCGCCCTGTTCGGCCTCCTCGGGCGCTATGGTGATGGTGTCGTGCCGGTCGGGGCCGCGTTCGGGGATGTGGACGCCGAGCGTTTTCCGAAGGCCGTACGACAGCATTTTCCCGATTCCCCGGTTCAGCAGGGGTGATGAAGGCCCGCGGTTCTGCACCGGCCGGGAGGTGAATACCCAACCCTTCCCCCGGTAGCCCGGCCCCCCGAAGTCGAAGGTGCGGCCGCCCGAGCGGGTGAATTCCTTGAAGAGGTCTTCAAAGCTCCGGTAGCCGAAGGTCCGGCTCATCTCATCGAAAACGGACTGGATATCCGAGCCGCGGAAGATGTCTTCCTGCGAATAATTCTGACGGAACCGGCCGTAGGCCTCGGGGCCGAAGCGGCTTCGGATTTCATCGTATTCCCGGCGCTTTACCGGGTCCGAGAGGACTGCGTAAGCCTCATTGACGGCCGCCATACGAGCGGTCGCTTCCGGATTGTCCTGGTTCCGGTCCGGATGGTGCTCAAGGGCCAGGCGGCGGAAGGCCTCCTTGATCTGCTGGGGGGAGGCGCCGGGATCGACACCCAGGATCTTATAGTAGTCTCTGGATCCGTTCTCGTTCATCAATCTGTCGGGGTGGGTTGTGTTAGCGTTGACAGGAAACTCGAGGGCAGGCGGCTACGATCGGGCGGAACGCGCTGATCGGGAACTGTCCAGAGAACCTTGTCATCAACAATGAAAAAATGTTTTCTATAGTTCAGAATATAGAATAACGGGAGGGGCCGCAAGCGCAAAACCGGAACAGGCCGGCGACCGAAAGAGCGGCGCCGGGGCGGCTGCCGGCGCGGGCTTGCAATCGGCCGGAATTTGATATAGTTTCCAATCCGGAAATGGTCTTTTTTGCCAATCTCTGCGTCAATCTGCACGTTTGCTTGTGCGGCGACCTGCAGGTCGCCTCCGCGCAAACGCTGGATTTCCTTGATCTTGGCAAAAAATCCTCATTTCCGGATTGGAAACGAATTGGCGTTGGCTCAATGGTCTTTTTTGCCAATCTCTGCGTCAATCTGCACGTTTGCTTGTGCGGCGGGATCAGACCTCGGTTCCGGGTTCCTCGATTCAGTCCCGTCCGGCAAGGGCGCAGGGAACGGCGCTTGCCGGACGATTGAGGGTGGCGATGGGGCCATGAGGCCGGGTTGCCGGGGCTGGCGCCGGCCGGTGGATGCCGGCCAGGGAGATTTGGATCCAGGGCCTTGGTGTTTCAGTGCGGGACAAAGGAGGGCGATTGCTCACCCAATCAGCAAGAATGCAGAGCGCCGAAGCTTGGCGCGACCTGAACGACAGGCTGGTCGAATCCTTGAACCTTCTCCGATTCGACTTACCGGTCACGCATGTGTACAACCCACTGGTCTACGCAAGGGCCCCTTATGACCTCTATCTGGAGCGCTATGCCCTTGGGCCGAAGGAGGTCCTCCTGCTCGGGATGAACCCGGGTCCCTGGGGTATGGCCCAGACCGGGGTTCCCTTCGGAGAGGTGAGTGCGGTGCGCGATTGGCTGAGGATCGATGCACCCGTGGGGCGGCCGCAGCGGGAACATCCGAAACGTCCGGTGGAGGGCTTCGGTTGCAGGCGGAGCGAAGTGAGCGGCCGGAGGCTCTGGGGGTGGGCCCGCTCGCGCTTCGGCGAGCCGGAGGTCTTTTTTAGCCGGTTTTTCGTGGCGAATTATTGCCCCCTGCTCTTTGTCGAGGAAAGCGGGCGGAACCTCACGCCGGATAAGCTTCCCGCAGCGGAGCGGAAGCCCTTGCTGACGGCCTGCGACCTTGCCCTGCGCGCAACGGTGAAGATGATCCGCCCCAGGTTCGTGCTGGGCGTAGGAAAGTTTGCGGCCCGGAGGGCGGCCGAGGCCCTGCGTGAAACGGCGGTCACATTCGGCGCCGTGACCCACCCGAGCCCCGCGAATCCTAAAGCGAACAAGGGTTGGGAGGCCCTGTTGGAGACGGAGTTGGCGGCCTTGGGCATCGCATGGTGAAGCCTCTCTCGAGGCGATGTTGAAATGCCCGCGGTTTAGGGGCCGAAGAAAAATGCCGAGATGTGAGACCTCCGGCCTCCAGGTCCGACGTCTCTGCATCCGAAGGACCGTTCCGGCGGGTGCGTGGCCGGAGGAGACATCCTCCGTTGGCCCCAGCTGTCGAAGCCCTGATGCGGCGGAGAGACGATGCCTGTTGCGGAGGGGGAAAAGGGCCTGTCTGGTGTTTCGTCTCCAGACCGTGGGCGGGAGGGTGATTGGCGGCCGGCTCTAGTGGCCTGCCGGTGCGGTTGGTTCGCGAGGTTGAAAGGAGTGAGGCCGATGATCATCGAGCCTGGTTTGAGAGGGGTTGCGGAGTTGGTGGTTTCGAGGCAGAACCTGGCGAGTTACACCGGGAATCTGGGTGCCGAGGTGCTCTCCACGCATCAGGTCGTCCTCCTTATGGAGCAGGCTTCGCGCAATGCGATAGCCGGCCGTTTGCCGGAGGGCCGCATCAGTGTCGGCACGGAGGTTCGGGTGCGGCATTTCGCGGCGACCCCTATCGGTGTCGGCGTGCGGGCCGAATCGGAGCTGAGCGCGTTCGAAGAGGGCAGAATGGTCTTCAAAGTGGTGGTGAGTGACGAGTTTCAGAAGATCGCTGAAGGGGAAAATGTCCAAATCCTGGTTTCGGTGCAATCGTTCCTGGACAGGGTCCGGCGTAAGATGAAGGCTCAGCGGCGTTGAGCGGTCTCGTCCCTTTTTCCTTCAAGTCCGGGGTTTTGTCACCGCTCTATACGACGCCGCTGCGCGTCGACCCGCGCACGCCATTCCCGGTCTTTCTGCAAGTGGATGCCGGCCAGACGGTTGAACGACTTGGCCTGCCGCTTGTTTCCCTTCACCAGCCAGGCCTCCGCCAGGTAGTAGCAGGCTCGGCCGTTGCCCGGGTTCAGATGGAGGGCCCGTTCGAGGACGGTGATGGCCTCGTCGGTTCGGCCGTCTTTCAGGAGCATGCGGCCCTCTTCCGTGATCTCCAGGGCGGCGACCGCCCTGGGATCGACTTTCGGGGCTGCCGCGGCCCGCGGCAGCGGAACGCTGTCAACGGAGGATCGCGAGGGGGTGGGAGGCGGAGTTTTGACAGTCGGCGCGGGTTCCGGTGCGGGCCTCGGGACGGTCGCCGTTGCGGGTCTCGACGCGGGCTGCGGGGCGGTTGCACAGGACGTCAGGAACAGCAGAAACCCGCCCAGCGTCACGAGGATCAGCATTTCAGAGGCTCTCGAAGACATCTTTAAACCACTCCAGGATTCCGGTTTTTTTCTTCGGCGCGTGCAGCGTGCAGGTCGCGGACGGGGCGTTTTCCAAAAGGAAGACCTCGTCCTGCGGCGATGGACAAGCGCCTGGCAAGGCGAGGAAACCGCTGGCCGGGCAGATCCTTTTGGTCACGACGCCCTCAGGGGGCGTGAACCAGTTGCCGGTGCCGAACTGCGGCAGAGATCGCAAGAGATCGGCCCATATAGGGAGGGCGATCGAGGACCCCGTGCCGTGCAGCGTACCGCCTTCATCGAAACCCACCCAAACCAGGGCCAGGACATCCGGTGTATAACCCACGAACCAGACGTCGCGCGAATCGTTGGTGGTCCCGGTCTTGCCGGCTGCGGGAAAGGGGATGCCGAGAGAGCGGAGACTCCGGGCTGTGCCGTCCTGCACGACGCTCTGCAGCAGGGATGTCATGAGGTAGGCCTTCGCCGGTGAGGTGACCTCGCTGATCTCCATGTGACGCCTTTCGAGCGTTTCCCCGCCTTCATCGATCACTTCGCGCAGGGAAAGCGGCTGAGGCAGGATGCCGTCGCCCGCAAAGGCACAATAAGCGCGGGCCAGCTCCAGAGGGATGACCTCGGCGGCGCCCAGGGCGAGGGATGGATAAGGGGGAAGCGGAGTCGAGAATCCGAATCGTTGCGCCGTTGCTACCACCTTGCTCAGGCCGACCTGCATGGCCAGATCCACGGACGCCCGGTTGACGGATTTGGCCAGGGCCGTCCGCAAGGTGACTTGATCGGCCTCCAGCGGGGCGTAATTTTTCGGCTCCCAGGCCTGGCCGTCGACCGTGTAGGTCTTGGGCTGGTTGGACAGCAGACTGGCAGGCGTGAAACGGTCGAGGGCGCTCAAAAAAACGAATGGCTTGAAGGCGCTGCCGGGCTGGCGGCGAGCGTGGGTGATGCGGTTGAACTGGCTGTTGCCGTAGTGGCGTCCTCCGACCATGGCCAGGATGGATCCCGTGCGGGGCTGCATAACTACAATGGCGCCCTGGACCTGTTTTTCGGGGGAGGACCGCTTCAGATCGGGATGTTGGGATTCGACCCGTTCAAGCCCCTTCTTGAGGGCCGTTTCTGCGGCTTCCTGGACCTGGGTGTCGAGGGTCGTCTGGATGAAGAGGCCCAGGCTGGCCAGGTCGTCAGGCGAATAAAGGGTTTTCAACTGAGAAACGACAAAGTCCAGGAAGTAGGGAGCGATACGCCCGTAAGCCTGGTAGCCGATGGTCTCGAGTGCGGCGTCGGAGGCCGAGGCCGCCTCGCCCTCCGAGATCCACCCCTGTTTGTGCATGGCTTGCAGGACATAGTTGCGCCGCTCCTGGCATCGCTCGGGGTCTTTGTAAGGGGAGTAATGGTTGGGGGCGCGGATCAGGCCGGCGAGCGCAGCGGCCTCATGCAAGGAGATCGCCTTGACCGGTTTCCCGAAATAGAACCAGGACGCCTCCCCGATGCCGTGGATGGCGACGGACCCCTTCTGCCCGAAATAGATCTCGTTCAGGTAGATTTCGAGGATCTCGTCCTTGTCGTACATCATCTCCATGGTGACGGCCAGCAGGCCTTCCTTCAGTTTGCGCTGAAAGGTCTTTTCAGGGGTCAGAAAATAATTTTTCGCCAGTTGCTGCGTGATCGTGGATCCCCCCTGGCGCAGTTCGCCGTGTTTGAGGTCCATGTAGACTGCGCGCAGGATCCCCTTGATGTCCATGCCTGGATGGTCGTAATAGCGGGCGTCCTCCGCGGCGAGCACGGCCTGGATGACGTGCAGCGGGACCTCGTCGATGGAGACGAGTTGACGATCTTCGCGTTCGAGGCCGAAAAAGAGCATCAGCTCTTCGGGTTCGAGTTCCAGGAGCTTCAGCGCAGCGGAAGTGTCCAGCCTTTTGATGGAGTGGATTTGCCCTTTCTGGAGCTGGATCTGGACGGGATAGCCCGCCCTGGCCCTGCCCGGGATGTCGATGTCGTGCAGGAAGATCCGCAGGGTCGTCCCGCTGAAGGACATTTCGCCTTCTTCCCGGGGCGGCCGGTTCACCGGCCGGTACTGGAGGCGCTTCAGCCTGTTCCTCAGGGCCTCGACGTTCACGGACTGTCCAAGGTAGAGAAGTGCGGCATCCGAGTAGATCCTGGAAGGCACTGTCCAACGCCGCCCTGAAAAGCGGTGCTGGATGTCCTGGGCCAGGAAAACCCCATAAAGGGCCAGTCCAACGGTGATGAGCAGCAGAGCGGTGAAGCCCCAGGCAATCAGGCGCCGCCGGAAGGATTTTTTGGGGACACTTTTTCGGCGGGTGCGGGTGGGTTTTTTGGTGCCGGTTTTCTTAGGCATACTTGTAATCAGTTTAACATATTGATTTGCAATCTAAATGCAGTTTCACGATCTGCAACAGCCGCAAGATGTTGAGGGGTTTCTAGCGCGGGGCCGTGACATTGGTTCCGCTCGTGCGAAGTTTTACAACCCTGAAAGCATAGATGATTCAGGTCGGGAGTGCAAGCGTCCGTGGGCAGGATATTCCGCGTGGCCGCGGGACAAGCGCGCTCAGCGTTGTGGATCGTGCGTGATGGTCCAGGCCAGCAGATCCGGGTCCGTGGGTTCGAATCGTTTCCCTGCCCGGGTGGCCAGAAGAGAAAAGTCCCGCAAGACCGCTTCCAAACCCATATCTCTCATCATCCCGAACGGGCCCTGTTTCATCAACAGGACTTCCTTGACAGCGAGATCCAGGTCTTCGAGCGACGCCTTTTTCTGCTGCAGGCTGTAAAGGGTGCCATTCAAAACGGAATAAAGGAGTCTTTTGGTCAGCAGTTCATCTTGGGCAGGGTGTTCGGGCGCCGCGTTGCCGTCGGATCGGTGCCTATAAAAACCTGGTGCATCATCCGAGGCCTTTTGGCCGTCGTAAAGGTATATTCCGCGCGATTTTTTTTTGCCGGTCCGGCCTTGAGAAAGCAGTCTTTCAAATAGGACGGGCGCCCGTAATCCTTGTTTTTCGCATGGCTGGCGGCCTCGTCCGTCCCAGTCCACGGGGAGCAGGCTACCCGGTTGGCCGGCGCGCCGCATGGCTGCGAAGAGAAAGTCGATGCCGATGACGTCCATCGATTCGCAAGGGCCGACATAGAACAAGGGCCGGGCGGCGGCATCCACTGCGCTTGGGAGGGCCAAACCCTCTTCCAGGATGTAAAGCGCCTCGAGGTAATAATAACTGAGGATGGCATTGACAACGGAACCTTGTGCATCCTTTGCGAGAATGGCGTTCTTCCCCAGGCCGTGGCACCAGGATTTGAGGTACGCGGGCAGTTCAGGAGATGTTTCAGGCCCTTCCAGGATTTCGATCAGGTTGATCAGTTCGACAGGGTAGAAAAAATGCAATCCGCAAAATCGCTCCGGATGGTGGAGGTGCCTGGCCAGAGAGGCGATGGAAATGGAAGACGTGTTGGACAGCAGCAGGGCCTTCCATGAAAGAACGGATTCCAGTTGTTTGAAGAGGGTTGCCTTGACCGCGGGATCTTCGTAGACGGCCTCGATGACGACATCCGATCCGGCGAGATCTTGCACGTGCGAGGTGAAGAGGATGCTTCTCCTCGAGGTTTGGTAGGCAGTTTCGGAGATTTGGCCGCTTTTCAAGGCCCGTTCAAGGCGTTTCGTGTGCTTCTTGCCTGCTGTGTGCGCTTCGGTTTCATCGATGCAGAGAACCGTTATAGAGTGATTGGTTCCAGAGAGCAACCGGAAGATCGACGCGCCCATCTTGCCATACCCAGCCAAGCCGATTCTCATCATCGTTCCTCCTTTTCGAAGGAATGGACGATCAGTTTCCGGTCGATGTAATGGGTCAGCCGGGCCATTGATTTCGGCGGGCCGGTTTCATGGCAGGTTGAGACGCCGTGAATCCGGACGGCATTCTGAATGGCCCAATCGAAATGAAGAGGGGTGTGGATGGATCGCACGACGACTTCGGCCGCTTGTTTTTGACCAATCGGTCTTCCGTCGATCAAGGAGAGCACCGTTCTTTTGGGGGGCGCCATGTTCAGGCCTTTGACGAACGCGATAAAATCACCGGCAATAGGCTCCAGGTGGGAGCTGTGATAAGGATGCGCCGTTTGAATGGGCCTTGTGCCGAGTGCCCCTAGACGCAGAGCCTTTTCCATGCACGACTCGAGGGCGGTGCGCTCGCCCGCTATGACGAAGTTCCGCTTGCCGTTGTGCATGGCGATCTCCAGCCGATTGCCGGCCGTGGTCAGGAGAAGATCCTGGATTTCGGGATGGGTCAGGCCCAGGATCAGGGTCATGCCATAGGTTTTGCCGCTCTTGAGACACCATTCCGAGGCCAGGGTGTGGGCCTTTTCAAGGATGGAAAGGCCGGTTTCGAACGTGTAGAACCCGCCTTCGTAGAGGGCTGCATAAATCCCCATGCTGTATCCGATAACCACTTCCGCAGCTATTCCGCGTGCAGCGTATAGATCACACATGGTGCAGTTGATGACGTAGGAAAGCCGCTGGTTGTCGAGCGTGTCCGTCAACGCAGGGCCGTGGTCTTCCGATCCGGGGTCCATTTGCTCGACGAAGGTCGTGATGCAGGCTTTATCGCAGTTTGCCCGGAAGAGAGGACTTTTCGAGACGAGCGGGAGCGCCTTCAGATATGAGGTGCCGATGCCTGGAACGAGGATGCAGACCCGGCGATTCTGTGCCGTGAGATCAGTCATGCTCATGTTGGGATGGCGTTACATCGATTTCAGATAACCGCTTGAGCAGGATTTCTGGAAGAGGTGCGGGATAGCCCTCAATGCTGACCGCGGCAAGCGAGGACCCTCCTCTGGCGATGATCCGGTCTTCCTTTTTGATGAGGAATAGGAAAGAAAGCCTGAATTTATTCCATTTTTTTAAAATGGTATGCACATGGAGAAAATCGTCGAAAGTTGCCGGCGCGCGATAGGTGCATGAGACCTCCGTGATCATGAGTCGGGTGTCTCCACGTTCGATCCGGGTAAATGGGCATCCGATGGCTTCCAGCCAGGCCATCCGAGCGACTTCCATGTACCGGATGTAATTGGAATGGTGGACGACCCCCATTTTGTCCGTTTCACAATACCGCACCCGGATGGGAACTTCCAGATCGGAAAAGCAGGTTTCTTTCATCCGGATATCCTTTCCGGGGATGTTACGGTCCATGCCCCCGGGCTTGGCAGCCCTTCGACCGAGGGCACCGATGCGGCGTCTGATGAGCGGTGTGCCGCCTGCGAAGCGCTGCGCGAAAATAAAAGACCCTCGGGGGCCTCAGGTTTCGATCGCACGGGGTGCGCTGCTCCACAAGGCGGCCGCTCATTCCGCGAGTGAACCCTGGCGGCTCAGAACCGCCACGGCGTTATGCCCCCCGATACTGAACGCATTGACCATGGCACCTTCGACCCCGTTCAATTTTCGCATGGAATTCGGTATGTAGTCGAGATCGCATGCTGGATCCGGAAAGGCATAGTTGATGGTGGGAGGCGCCATCTGGGTCTTGAGCGCCAGGGCCGTTGTCGATAAAGCGATCAGACCCGAGGCGCCCATGGTGTGACCGATCATGGACTGGATGGCGCTGATGCCCAGTGCTTCGGCGTGACCTCCGAAAACGGTTCGGATGGCCTGCGATTCAAGGGCATCGCTGATGACAGCGGATGTGGCGGCAGCGCTGAGATATCCGATGGATTCTTTGGGCATTCCCGAGTCCTGAAGCCCCATTTCCATCGTCCGAGCCATTTCCGCTCCGTCTCGGGCTTCTGAATGGGGGCTGTACGGTTCCGAACAGGTGGCATATCCTTGGATCCATGCGTAAATGGGCGCGTTCCGGGATCGGGCATGGGGGAGAGATTCCAGGACGACGGCACAGGCCCCGTCCGAGAGAAGACATCCGTCTCGCTGGATATCGAAGGGGCGCAGGGCTTTTTCGGGTTCGGCGTTCCTGGTGGAGAGCATCTTGAGATGGTTGGCTTTGATGAGGCTGTTCTTTGTCAGGACGGTGTCTACACCGCCGACGACAACCAGGTCCGCCCATCCATGACGGATGAGATCGACCCCTGCGGCCGCTGCGTAAATACCGGATGCGGCTGCGGCCGAAAGGGTGAAAGCCGGCCCTTTGAATCCGAACTCGATGCTGAGCCAGGCTGCCGGAGCGTTGACCATGTCGCGGATGATCCTGAAGCGCTCCGTTTCGGCATCCGTCAAATCCAGAGGGTTTCCGACACTCGAGCCGCTGGTGCCGACGATGATGGCGCAGCGTGTTGCGTCCAGACCTCTGAGTTCGACGCTGCAGTCCGTCATGGCGTCTTGAGCGCATAAGCGTATCAGACGACTGGAGCGAATCGTCTGTTTGAAGAGCCGCTTTGGTGTCCGTTTCTTTTCTATCTGCGATGCAGCCTCAGGGAGTTGTCCACCGATTGTCGTTGAGCAGCCGGATGTCTCGAATTCTGTGATGGGGCGAATCCCGGACTGACCGTTCAGCATATTCTTCCAGCACTCATCAACCGTCACGCCGAGCGGGCAGATCATCCCTATTCCGGTCACCGCGACAGGCGGGCGGGCGCTTGGCGAGCTGGATAACATATCTTGCAACGGCTACTCTCCGAGATTCAGTTCTTCCAGCAGCTGTTCACCTTTTTCGATGATGGTGTAAATGGCCTGGATGGTTTCCCCGACAGTGTAGATGGGATTTTTCAGCATGTACTGGCCGATCGTTCTGACCTCAAGTTCAATATGGTATTTTGCTTTGAACTCTTCAATCATTTCAAGAAACAAAATGGAGTCTCCACCAAGATCATCGATGATATTTGTGTCCATGGTAATTTCACTGGCGTCGATTTCAAATTCATCAGCCAAAAAATTCAGAATCTCTTGAGCAATTTGTTTCTTTTCCTCATTGTTAAGCGCCTGTGTCACACCTTTTTCCTCCGATATTGCACTCTACACCAACAAGTGATTAACAGACAGGTCAAAGGGACCGCCCTTGCCCTCCGGACGCAATCAGTACGACCTCGCCGCCGGGAGCGCTCCGCAGAAATCAGGCTGAGACGCCGTTCCCCTTCTTAAGCGGTCGGCAGGAACGACAACAAACGACCACCGCATCGTCCAGATGCATAGCCGCCCCTTCCATCTCGACCTCCCCGTTGAAATCGATGCGGATACGCCCGGCATCGTCGATTACGGCGACTATCTTCTTGTAATCGACAAGAAGCCCCAGACCTAAAACCTTCGAAGCAGCCTCTTTGCAGCTCCAGAGCAAGGTGTACTTTCTTCTGGCATCTTCGATGCCCGCGGCGCAATCCTTCGCGTGGCTGAAAGCGCCCGCCAGCCGAACGGGTCTTTCGGAAACGGTCTCGATGTCGATTCCCACCGCCGTTACGCCGTCCTCAGCAAGGCAGACGGCGACCCATCCTTCTTTGTGCGAAATAGAGCACGCAACGTCAACCATTACCCCCTGCTTGACCACCCGGACAGTGGGCCGACCGTAACGGTCCTTGATGATTTTTGCATCAAGAGGGCGGTCAGATGCCGCTGTCAAGGCTGTCAGGATTCTCAAAGCGGTCCTGGACGCTATCCACTCCCGCCTTCTTGCGCATGACAGCATACGCCGAACAGTGGCCCATTCCTCGGAGCAGGGAAAAACAGCATGCTCCGAGATATCATCGGCTTTGCCTACTGCAGCCAGGATCGGTTTCTGTGATGCGCAAGGAAGGAATGGTCGATAAACAATAAGCATAACCTATTTCATTCTATTTCGCACCAATTTTGTGAAACGTCGAGCGGTTTCGAGAGCCTGCCTGGTGTCGGTCTGTTCGCGTAACCCCGCTGCGAGTTCAAGCACCGCCGCGATGGCCTCCCTCGAACCAGCGAGGATCGTCTTGGTGAAGAGATGGACCCGTTCGAAAAAGGTTTCTTTCGGAAGAATACGGTTGATGAGATTCCAGTCCAGGGCCCGTTCCGCGGAAAACATGTCCCCCAGCAGGACCATCTCGAGGGCCTTGGCTTCGCCGGCAAGCCGAATCAGTCGCTGCAGACCGCCAAGTCCGGGCACCAGCCCGATGGAGGTCTCAGGCAATCCGAGACGGGCCTTCGGGATGGAGAGTCTCAAGTGACAGGCAAGGGCCAGTTCGAACCCGCCCCCGAGGCAGGCTCCGTTGATGGCAGCGATGACAGGTTTGTCCAGACGCGAAATGGCATTGATGAGGTCATTCGCGAAAACAAACCGCTCTTCACTGGATGCTGTTCCATCCGCATCTATGGCGGCAAGATCGGCGCCTTTGGAGAAGACATGTCCTTCCCCGGTAAAGATCACGGCGCGGACCTCGGGTGAGATCATGTGTTGGTAGTGATGGTCGAGTTCGTTGAAGAAGGCGGGCGGCATGAGATTGTTGGGAGGGTTGGTGATGGTTAGCACGAGGATGTTGCTGTGCATCGAGGAAACAATCAGATGTTGCGACTTTTCAGGCATGGCAAACGACGCTTTCGCTGGAGATATTTGGAGGCTTAGACCTATCGCCTTGTGTCGGCTATCCGATTTCCAAAGGCCGCCTTCAGCAGTATTTCAAAATGAATCCAGCGTGCATCCACTTGCTCGATTCCGTTACGAAGCTGACGAGGGTGTCGCCGATTTGGAGGTCTTCTGTCTGAAAATAATCATCCAGTGCGACAATAATGGCCGGGGCGCCCTGGTAGCCGCGCGTGCTCAATTTGGTATAGAAAGGGAGATCGACGCCCCAGTGCTTTCGAAGGTAATTTATCGTGAGATCCATCAGATGTTTGGTTGGAATATTGACGAAAAAGCACTTCACGTCCCCTACATTCAGACCCGTCTGATCGATCATTCGTTTGAAACCCTTTTCGCCGAAAGCGGGGGCGAGTTTCGTGACGGTCATCAAGTCCTGTTCCAGATGGTGCCATCCGTTTTCATAGACTTGCAAAGGGTGATAGTTAACAGCCCCCATCATGACGCGCATGGGAGGTTCGTGTCCGATTCCTACCGATTCCAGATAAGTATCCACAACCTCCAGCGCGGGGCGTGTGTTTTTCTCGGCGGTGAGAACCATCGCCCCGGCGCCGTCGCTCAGAAACCAGCGCAGCACAACCTGTTGCTCGGTCATGACCTTCTGATTGAATATCTCCGCCTTGAGGAAAGGCGAGGACATCTGGGAAGCCACCAGCAGGGCGTTTTGGTATCGGCCGTTGGCGATCAGGTCACTTCCGACCTGCAGCGCCTTATAGATGGACGTGCAGTTGGAATGGATCGACATCTCTGCACAGCAAGGGATTTTCAAGGCATCCTGGACGAGAACGCTCGATGGAGGACAAAGATAATCATAGAGGATGCCGGCGTAGATGACCAGGTCGATGTCTGCGGCTTCGATGCCGGCCATCTGCAAGGCCTTTTGAGCCGCTTTCACGCTCATGGACACATTGGTTTCGGTCGCTTCCCGTGTTTTTCGGTCTAAGGCGTAATAGGAATATTCGATTCCCAGGAGCTCCCGCATGACCTTTCGCATTCGGTCCAGTCGCTTCATCAATTTGGGTGGACCATCGGTGAGCGGACCCAGGACTTCTTCGATTTCATCAAAAGGGACGGGGTCTCCAGGAGAAAACGATCCGATTCCAGTAATATAGACATTCCTCCCCCGCATGTTGCCTCCAAAAAAAGTGAAAATCTCTATCAAAAAGCAACTCAGGCGGCGGGGTCATTCCCCGGCAGGTGTCGTATATCTTTCGAGGACGATACAAGAATTGTGGCCGCCAAAACCAAAAGAGTTGCTGATGGCTGCTTCGAGCCCCAGGACGCTTCTTGCTTGATTGGGCACATAGTCGAGATCGCATTCGGGATCCGGCTCTTCATAATTGATGGTCGGCGTCAAGACCTGATGCCGAAGGCTGAGCGCCGTCACAGCGACTTCGATGGCTCCGGCAGCGCCGATCGTATGCCCGATCATGGATTTCTGGGAGCTGACAGGGATTTGCCAGGCTCTTTTACCGAAAACTGCTTTGATGGCGCTGGTTTCAGCGCGGTCGTTATGCACTGTGGACGTTCCATGGGCGTTGATGTACCCGATCCTGTCTTTTTGAATCCCCGCATTGACAATGGCCTTCTCCATGGTCTCGGCCATTCCCAGTCCATCGGGCTCTGGTGCGATGATATTGAAAGCCTCTGAGGTCATTGCATGTCCCGACATGACTGCATAAATGGGGGCTGCACGTCTGACGGCATGGGTAAGCGATTCCAGAATAACCGCGCAAGCACCTTCGGACAGCACGAAACCCGTCCGTTTTCGGTCAAAGGGACGGCTGGCCTTTTCCGGGTGTTGGTTCAGTTCGGAGAGCGCCATCAACCTGCTGAAACCCTGTACGGTCTCTTCTGACAGCATGGTGTCGACACCCACTGCAACACAGATTGCACCGTGACGTCGTATGTAATCGTAGCCCAGACCCACGGCATAAGCACCGGATGCACAGGCTGTCGCAACATTGAAAGAAGGCCCTCTGAAGCCGAGAGTCATACGGATGGCGGCGGCTGGGGCATTCAGCATGCCATGAGCGAAGGGCCGCCGATTGTATTCTTCACCAACTGGAATCAAGGCATCGCCAACGGTCGATCCTCCGCAGCCTGTGATGACACCTGCGCGGTCCGCATCCAGTTGTGCCGGGTCCAAGGCTGCATCTCTCATGGCTTCCAGGCTGCTCAGGAGGGCCAAACGAGTCGACATGGTTCCGTGTCTGAGAAAGTGATGCGGCAGACGGGCGCGTTCATAATCCGGGTATGCCTCGGGCAACTCCCCTCCGATACGGCTGAGACAACGGACAGGATCAAATTTCGTAATGGGTCTTATGCCGGCCGTACCTTGAAGCATGTTTTTCCAGCACGTAGGGGTATCGACGCCCAATGGGCAAATCATACCGATCCCGGTGATGGCGACCGCATTCGGATTCACTTTTTGTCATCTCCAATCAACGAAAAGAGGGTCCTTCCACCTGCCTGATTTTTCGTTCGACGGAGAAGAGCTGCGCAGGCAGGATTCACTGAATTACTGCTGAATGTAGACATTCAGTTTTTCCTGGATATCGTCGATGATATCTCGAAGCCAGGCGACGTCCTCCGCCGTCAGCCGTCCCGATTTCATCGTTCCCTTGGTCCCGTCCCGCTTCGTGAAGTTTCGGGGTCCGATTTGCAGTTTAGGCTCACCATCCCCGTAGCGATTGATCGATATCAGCAACCCTGTTTCCTCGTTTTCCCAGGTGTCCAGCACCTGATCTTTCGATGCGTCATAGGGCATAGATGAATTCCTCCTCGTGAGCATTCTTGCACATGGTTCCAGCTGAAGGCGGCATATTGCACAGGCAGGCGCATTCAAAGGCGGCACTTCCCATGAGTCCAAACGGTCAATCTCCTCGATGAAAGAGATAGGTTCACCCCGCTCGCTGCCCTCTATGCCCATTTCCAAAAGCGTGCGAATGGTTTTGCAGGAAACGTTCAGATGCAGCATTGTCCCAACGAGGCGTGCCCTTTACTCCGTGGGGATCGAGGGTGGGATAGGGTCCATGAGTGTTCTGACGGCTTTTCATGGCGGCTGCGGAACGCCGCGAAAAAAACAATGGCCTGCATCGCACCTTTACATCGGATTTCTCAGGGTGACGGGCAGGTCGACAAGATGCTTTCAAAAATAATCGAAATTCGATGGTATTCCAAGGAACCCTCTGGATAGGCATAGGTTTTATGCCTTATCCAGAAGCAGTTCATCGGCATAAGGGTGGATCTTGAGAAAACCCTAATACGACCAACCGAACCGGGCCATATCCTCGAGTTCCTCTTCGATACGCAACAGCTGGTTGTATTTGCAGATCCGTTCGGAACGGCAAAGGGATCCGGTCTTTATCTGTCCTGTCCCGGTTGCGACCGCTAGATCCGCAATAAAGGAGTCTTCGGTTTCACCCGACCGATGGCTTATGACGGCGTTCCAGCCGGCGCGATGGGCCATCTCGACGGCATCGAGTGTTTCAGTAAGGGTGCCGATCTGGTTGAGCTTGATCAATACAGCGTTGGCCGCGTTTTCCCGGATGCCTCGAGCAATACGCTCGGTGTTGGTTACGAAAAGGTCATCGCCCACAATCTGGATCCGATCCCCTATTTTCAGGTTCAGACTGCGCCAGCCGTCCCAGTCGTCTTCGGCCAGACCGTCTTCAATGGAGAAGATAGGATAGCGATTTATCCAATCCTCATAAAAGGCGACCATTTCTTCGGCGGTTCGTTCGGAATGGTCGGATTTGCTGAAGATATACTTGCCCCCTTTAAAAAAAGACGAAGAGGCAGGGTCCAAGGCCAGGACCACATCCTCTCCCGGTTCATAACCGGCTTTGCGGATGCCGGCGAGCACCATCTCTATGGCTTCTTCATTGTCTTGCAGATCGGGTGCGAAACCGCCTTCATCTCCGACAGCCGTGGACAGGTTTTTTCCCTTGAGCACATCCGCGAGGGCATGAAAGACTTCTGCGCCCATCCTCAGGGCGTCACGGAAGGTTCTTCCGCCAACGGGCATGATCATGAATTCCTGAAAATCTACGTTGTTTGCGGCATGAACGCCTCCATTGAGGATGTTCATCATCGGCATGGGGAGACGCGAGGCGTTGGTCCCGCCGATATAACGGTACAACGGCATGTAGACCGAATCGGCGGCCGCCCGCGCCACGGCAAGAGAAACCCCCAAGATGGCGTTGGCTCCAAGACGATTCTTGTTGGGGGTTCCATCCAGTTCGATCAACGTCTGATCCACGTCCCTCTGATCGAGGGCGTACATGCCTTCGAGTTCGGGGGCGATGATATCGTTGACGTTTTGAACCGCTCTTTCAACGCCTTTGCCCCGATAGCGGCGTTTGTCCTGATCGCGAAGCTCCACGGCCTCGAATTCACCGGTGGAGGCCCCTGACGGGACCGCAGCACGGCCAAAGCTTCCATCTGTAAGGCCCACTTCGACTTCTACCGTAGGGTTGCCCCTTGAATCCAATATCTCTCTGGCGACAACGACTTCGATCTGCTCCATGATGTCTGCCCCCCTGATTTTTCGGCGGATGTGTCCGGAATGACGTTTGCTCCACAGTCCGGGGTAAGAAGAAACAAACCGTAAAAGTACCTATATAAAGGATCTGATCATGGCTGACAAGACAAAAGCGGACGGCCGGTACTCCCCGAGAGGTCGGCAAGAGCTTCGAAGGTCTTGGAGAGGAGGCGCTTTTCCGAGGCTTCTTTGGAAAGGATCATTGCATGAGGCCCCAAAGGGCGCCATAAGGTCTGGTTGGGCGATTGGAAGAAGGCCACGGTCGGTAAACCCATCATGGCCGCCAGGTGGGTCACTCCGCTGTCGTGGCCCAAGTAGAGGCATGCACTTGAAAGGAGCGCCTCCATAGGTTCAGGGTCCTGACAGAGGACGGTTTCGATGTTATCCGGGGGTGTACAGAGGAAAGGATGCCGGGCGGCGTATTCGGCCGGACCGAGGAGACAGATGGGCCTGGTGCCCTCAAAGGCCCTGAAAAGGGACAATTTTCTGACGAGATCGATCCAAAAAGACAAGGGAAGATTCTTTTTCGGGCTTCCGGATCCGGGATGAAAGACGAGTCGTTTCCGATCTTCGGGTGGAAAGGCCGGCCGAAGAAGGGCACGGCTCAGTGCGTGCTTCATCGCACGTGCCGGATCGATCATCAGGCCGGCTCGAGCCAGGCATGTGGCAATGTGCTCGGCCACGTGCACAGGGAGGTTTTCGGGCGGCAGGGACGGCATGATGAACAGTTCCGCCTGAGGAAAATAAGAGCGCAGGTTTTTTTCGAGACCGGCAGTGGGATTGTTGAAGAGTGCGAGCACGCGATCGGGTTTCAATCTTAACGGGAGAGCTTCACTATGGGGTTCACGGGAGAAGAGCCGGTGCCATCCAGGCCCTTCCATATCCTGGATTTCGGATGCCCATCGCCTCGCAAAATAGAGCCCCGGGCCCCGGCCGGTCAAAGCGATTTCTGCATTTTCAGACAGCTCGGCCAGCGCCGGTATTGTCAGAAGGGTATCCCCGAGGGCCCCCGGCCGGATCATGAGGGCCCTTTTATGGACTTGAACAGCGGCGTCTCCATTTAATCTTGATTCAGGGGAAAACATAAGTTTATAAGATAAGACCATCAAGACCGCATTTCGAACGATATGATCCGATCCGTCCTGTAATAGGGTCGTCCCGATGCCTGCAGCGCTGTTAGAAAGCGGGTTTTTGGGGCGGAACGGATGGACGATCAGCAGACACTTTTTTTCTATAATATCAGGGAATATCCGCGAAATAAAGAACCTCACCAACGAAGGAGGGCAGGTTATGCGGACAGGAAAGTTGGATCCCGGGCTGCGGATCCTCCAGAATGCCGAGATGGATGGGAAGGTGGTCCTCTTGCGTGTAGACCACAATGTGGTGAAAGCGGGTGAGATAAAGGACCCCTATCGTATCGATGCTACTTTCCCGACCCTTTATGCCATTGCCGCCCGGGGAGGCCGACCGATTCTTATCACGCACGTGGGTCGTCCCAAAGACAAGAAAAGCGGGGAGATTGTCTGTCGGCAGGGCGAGGCGGTCGACGCGATTGCGAAATACCTGGAGCAAAAACTGGCTGTCCGGATTCATGTGCCCGAGTTCCCGATCGATCCCGAAAGAGGGATTCTGCACCTCGACCGCGAGAGAGTTGCCCCGGCGGTCGAGGATCTGAAGCATGGGCGTTTCGACATGATCTATCTACCGAACAGCCGATGGTTTGCCGGTGAGCAGGCCAAGGGAAAGGAACGGGAGAGCTTTGCCCAGGAGATGGCTTCGATTGCTGATCTCTATGTGAATGATGCCTTCGGGTCCTGGCGCCCCCATGCAAGCACCTTCGACATCGCTGCGAAACTGCCGAGCTTCGCCGGTATCCTCCTGCAGCGCGAGATCAGCAACCTGCATCGGGCGCTGGAGCCTGAAAAGCCGTTTGTGGCCGTGGTCGCCGGCGCCAAGTACGACACCAAGATCGGCCCTATCAAGGCCCTGTATGATAAGGTCGACCATCTGATTCTGGGCGGCCTCATCTACAACACCTTCCTTGCTGCCAAATATGGCGCGCGTATCGCCGGTGTGGCCGATGAGGACATCGCTCTCGCCCGTGAGCTCGTTGAGATGGACAGCGGACAGGGCAGGATTGTTGAGATGCCCTTTCTGGTCGAGGTCGACACCATGGATGAAAAGGGCCGCGAGGGGGCCAGAAAGGTATCGATGGCCGATATGGTGAAGGGGGGTACGTTCGGTTATATCGTCGATGTTCATCCCGATTCGCTAATGCACTCGGAGACGGTCCAGGTCATAGACTCGGCTATGACGGTGTTCGTCAATGCCGTTATGGGCTATATGCCTCTTTACCCCGAGGGAACGCGCGCGTTGTATGAATTGATCGGACGCAACAAGCGAAGTCAGAAGCTCTTTGCGGGCGGGGACACGCTGCAGGAGTTGAGAAGTCTTTGCCCCGGTGTGTATCTTTCGGGCCTCAACGATCCGGATACATACTATTTCACGGGTGGCGGCACTGTCCTCACCGCCATTGAAATGGGCGGAGCCTATCGGCTCGAGCCGGTCTCCGCCCTGATGGGTCGATGAGGACCTCCACCGGACTGCAGAGATTCCATCCGGAAATGGTCTTTTTGACCAATCTCGGCGTCAATCTGCACGTTTGCTTGTGCGGCGACCTGCAGGTCGCCTCCGCGCAAACGCTTGATTTCCTTGATATTGGCCAAAAATCC
>NZ_AULM01000023.1 GCF_000422285.1 Desulfatiglans anilini DSM 4660 | reverse complement strand
GCCGCGAAGCGGTGGGACTGAGCACCCGAAGGGTGTGAAGAAACCGGGACCCGCCGCGAAGCGGTGGGACTGAGCACCCGAAGGGTGTGAAGAAAAATCCTCATTTCCGGATTGGAAACCGGGTTCTGCCGGGAAATCATTTCCGGACGGATACTAGAATAAAAAGGAATAATCCGGAAATGCTATTTTCTTCAGACGGCTTATCTCCTCAGGGCTGGTGCTCTGGAACGGGTCCCGATCCGCGCGATACCGGCGTCGGTTTATCCATTCGCCTTGGCGGGTTCCCGAAGGCCGCCTCCCCGCGAAGCCTGATTTTCCTATGCCGGGCCGGTACGATGCATTTTCGGATCGAAAGGCGCACGTCACGAGCAATCGTTTACCTGTGGCAGCATAGGCATGCTGTTCAATTCCAATGAGAAAAGGAGGGTCTGGTGGAAAAGCATCTGCTCGTAGCGGTCAGTGAGGACAAGAGGGCATTGTACGGGGCGCGCTTCGTAGGGCACTTCTTCAGCAACAAAGAGGGGATGAAGATCACCCTCTTCTATACGACGCCGAAGCCCCCGCAGCTCTGGGAAAACGAGCGTTCGCACGAAACCGTCGCCCAGCAGCAGGAACAGGCCCGGCAGTATGAGAAAAAGGGGCGCCGCGCACTGGAGTCGGGCCGCGCCGAGCTGCGCGCCCACGGTTTCAAGGACGAGCAGCTGGAATCCAAGCTCCTGGCCCGCCGCTACTCCAAGGTGATGGACATTGTCCAGGAGGCCCACATGGGGCTCTATGACGCCGTGGTCCTCGGCCGCCGGGGCCTGTCCTGGATCGAGGAGGCCTTCGAGGAGAGTGTTACGAAGGGGATCCTGGAGCAGGAGTTCACCTTTCCCATCTGGATGTGCCGGCAGCACGATCTGGAGCGGCGCAACGTCCTGGTCTGCGTCGACGGTTCTGACGAGTCCTTACGGATCGTGGACCACGTGGGCTTCATGCTGCGTGATGAGCCGGGCCACGATGTGACCCTCCTGATGGTGGATACGGGAAAAAGCGCGGAAGGAAGGGAGCCGGAGGCGGTGCTGGCCAAATCCCGTGAAACCCTCCTTGCGAACGGTGTGCCGGAGGAGCGGGTGAGGAATCTGGTCCTCAAAGGGAGTTCTGTCATCAAGACGATCAAGAAGGAGGCGGAGGAGGGGCGCTATGCCGTCGTCGCCGTGGGCCGGACCGGCGCGGGCCAGGGGTTCCTGCAGAAGATCTTCATGGGGTCGGTGAGCTGGGGTCTGTTCCGGGAGCTGGAAGGCCTGACGCTATGGGTGTCCCGGTGAAACCGGAACGCAGCCGCCGCGGGCCCCTGGCCTCTCTCATGCGCCCTCGAAGGACGGGAGCATGATGCGGGCATCCGCGGCGATGCACCCCTTGCTCGAGCAGAAGAGCGGGTTGATGTCGATCGAGGTGATCCGCTCTTCGAGCGTCATGACCAGCCGGGAGAAGTCCAGCAGGAAGCGGGTCAGGCCTTGCCGGTCGACCGGGTCCCGGCCGCGGTATCCTTCCAGGAGTGGCCGCGCCTGGAGGCCGGTCAGCATCGCGTCGGCATCTTTTTCTGTGAGGGGCGCCATCCGCAGGACCGAATCCTTGTAAATCTCGACGCCTGTGCCGCCGATCCCGAAAAGGATCACGGGGCCGAACTGGTGGTCGACCTTCGCGCCGACAATCAACTCGAGCCCTTCCGCCATCTCCTCCACCAGTACGCCTTTAAAACCCGGCAGCGCCCGGAACCGTGCGAAGACCTCTTCCAGTTCTTCGCGGCCGCCGATCCCCGCCACGACGCCTTTGACATCCGATTTGTGGACGACCTCGGGCGAGACCACCTTCGCGGCGACGGGGTAGCCGATCTCTTCGGCGAAGCGGAGGGCTTCGCCGATGTCGCGCGCCCAGGTGAACTTCGGGACCGGGAGCCCCCAGAGGGCAAAGAGGCGCTTGGCTTCAGGTTCGAGGACCCATCCCCACTGCCTGGCCTCCGCCAAAATCGCACGCATCGCTTCTGTCAGCATGGTTTGCACCTCCGCATGGCCTCGGCCATCAGGACCGCTCCTTCAATGGAAGGGGATACGGGCACCCCGTTCAGCTCGAAGCCCTCGATCAGCATCCGGTATTTTTCGACGCGCGGAACATAGGCGACCAGAGGTTTGCCTTCCTTCAGATAGAGCTGGCTCAGACGGGCGCCGAGGTCCGAGGTGATGCCGGGCAGATAGGGCAGGAGAAGGACGATCAGACAGTCGACGTCGGGGGTCCGGCTGAGGAATTCGGCGGTCTGATAGAAGTCGTCGTCCAGCGCGCTGCCGGTCAGGTCGATCGGGTTCCCGAGCGCGGCAATCGACCGGATCGAGCGGGATAGCCGCTCCCGGAGCTGCGCCTGGTCGGTCTCCAACAGGGTCGGCACCGCGAGCTTGTGGGAGGCGCAGGCGTCGACCGCCAGGGCTCCGTGCCCACCGCTTCCGGTGATGATGGCGATCTTTCCCGTGATGCTTCTCTGGTAGCGGCTGAGCGATTCGCAAAAGGAGAGCAGCTCGAATTCGTTCCGGGCCTCGACGATGCCGTGCTGAGCCAGGGCGGCAGAAAAGACGGCGTAGTCGCCCGCCAGGGAGGCGGTGTGGCTGGAGACCGCCCGTTCACCCAGGGCGGACTTTCCGGCCTTGAGGACGATCACGGGCTTGGGGCAACGTGCGGCCGCCTCGACAAAGGCGCGGCCCTCGCGTTTCCCGAACCCCTCCACGTAAAAGGCGATCACCTTCGTCCGGTCGTCCCTGCCGAACTCCTCCAGGAGCTCGATCTCGCCGACGAGGGCCTTGTTTCCGATGCTGATGCCCATCGAGAGCCCGACGCCTTCCTGCGCGAACTTGACCATCTGATCCACCAGGATGCCCCCGCTCTGGCTGATCACGGCGACGGGCCCCGGTTCGGGGCGTACGAAGCGCTCGCTCGGCAGGAAAAAACTGTCGATGCGCCCGGGTGCGTAAAGTCCGAGGCAGTTCGGACCGATGAAGGGAAAATCGGCCTCCCGCGCGATCGCGGTCACCTGGTCCTGCAGGTCGCGCCTTCCGCTTTCGGCAAACCCGCCGGAGATGACGGCCGCGCCGCCAACGCCGCTGTTGATGCAGTCGGCGAGGATGTCCGGGACGAACTCCGCCCTGACGGCGATGACCGCGATATCGACGGCCTTCGGAATCTCGGCCACCCGCGAATAGACGATCTCACCCTGCAGGCGTCCCCCCTTGGGGTTGACGGCGAAGACCTCCACCGGGTAGCGCAGGTGGTTTTTGTAATAGACCACATTGGCCGGGTGGCGGTCGTTGTCGAGGGAGACCCCGATTACGGCCAGCGTCTTTGGTTCGAACAGCCTCTTGAAATTCATAGGGCTCCTCCCCGGAGCAAAACACTGCCTGCAAGCCGGCGCGTTCAGCATCGCATGCCGGCATCCTCGCCTGAAAGGGTGCGATCCGATCGGATCATCCGTCAATCGACATTGTGCCACCTCCCGCAGCGCTCCGCAACCTGATTCGGGGGTTTCCGCTCCAACTGCGGCGAATCGATCCTATTCATATTTAAGAATCGGTTCAAGGGGTTCCACCATAGCGGGAAGGTCCTTGTTTATCGTGTCCCAGAGGATTTCTTCGCTGACACTGAAAGGCTCATGGACGACAAAATGACGCCTAGCCTGCATATCAGCCCATGGCACATTCGGATGCTGGGGGGAGATTTCCTCATTTCCGGATTGGAAACGGGTTCTGCCGGGATATCCTTTCCGGATGGATTCCAAATAGCCCGTGCCGGCGTGTCTTGACAAATCGAAAACAATATTTAATGGATCATATAGGATATTAGGCCGGTCTTTCCCGCAGGAGGCGCTGGAAATGGTTTACTGAGCGCTGCGGTCTGAAAGGCCGAGATCCGAGAAGCTCCGTTTGATGGTCGATTTCATAACGGCATTTTCAGATGGAAGGGGTGTGAGATGATGGCGGTTTCCGAAAAGGCGAAAGAGAAGCTCGATGAGGCAGGGAAGGAGATACGGGATGCTGTCGAGAGCCTCGGAAGGGAGGTGGCGGAACTCACCGGCAAGGTGAAGGAAAAGTTCAAGACAGGCGGTGAGGAGGCCCGTAAATCCGCTGAAGAGCTGGCCAAGGAGGTCAAAACGCTCTCGGAGAAGGTGAAAAATCTGATGCCTGCAAGATGGCGCAAGACACAGGTGCCGGTGGGTGTCGGCCGAAGCTCCGCTTATTACCCCGAGGTGTGGGAGCAGGCCTTTCCCGAACTCCGGTGAGGTTCGGACCGTATGATGGAGGATTTTTTCGGTCCTCTCGGCTGGCGCGGGCGGCTCGGACCGTGGGGGTCGGCCGCTTGGCCGCGTGTCGATCTGGAGGAAAAGGACGATGAGATCAGGATCAGGGCGGAGCTGCCCGGCGTCGACAAGGACGACATCGATGTCATGGTGAACGAAGACAGCGTCATGATCCGCGGAGAGAAGAAGGAAGAGGAGGAGAAAAAAGGCAAGGGTGCCTATGTCCTGGAGTGTTACCAGGGGTTCTTTGAACGAAGATTTTTCCTTCCCTCTGAAGTGGAGCCGGACAGGGCAGAAGCGACCTTCAAGAACGGCGTGCTCTCATTGAAGCTCCCCAAGTCGCCCGCCGCACGTGAGCGGGTCAAGAAAATAGCCATTCGCGGGGAGTAGATCGCCGGCGGCGGGTGTTTCCGTTCGTTTGTTCATGCACCATCCTTCGCGAAAAAATCCAGGGCCCGGCAGACGACTCTCCTGGTCTCCTCTGGACAGATGATTGCATCGATCCAGTATTCATAGGCCGAGTCCCACACGGAGGCGCTTTTCGTCAGGTCGGCTCTCGCCTGCTGCTGGGCCTGGGCTTTGACCGCCGGATCCGCATGTTTGGTCAGGATGGCCGCCCCCATCTCCGGGGCGATGAAACTGATTTCGGCATTGGGCCAGGCCGCCACGAACTGGGCCCCGGTGGCCGCCATTCCGAGGAAATAATAGGCCGCCCCGTAAGACTTGCGGATGATGAGGGTCACCATGGGCACATCCACCCTGTCCATGGTGCCGGAGTGGGCCGCAATGGCGTTGACCATGCCGTCTTTTTCGACTTCGGAGCCGATCAGGAACCCAGGGATGTCCTGAATCACGAGGAGGGGGATTTTTCTCCTCGAAGCAAATTCCATGAACGAGGCTGATTTTCTGAGGCTCTTCGCGTCCACGGATCCCCCCCCGCTCATGGGCTGACTGGCCATGATGCCAACCGCCCGCCCCCCGATCCTGCCAAGGCCGATGATGAGACCTTTGCCGAATTTCGGTTTGAGTTCGATCCACTCCCCATGGTCACAAACGCGGTCGACGACCTTTTTCATGTCGTACACCTGCCGGTTGTTGTGCGGAACGATCGTCTCTAGGTCGGGGATGAGCCTGTCGGGGGGATCCGACGGGGATTCGGGAGACCGGAGGAGATGAAGGATCTTCCTCAGTGTCCTGATGCAGTCTTGCTCTGTCTTGACAACGAGGTCGACGGTCCCCGTCATTGTCTCGTGCATATGCGGGCCGCCCAGATCACGGTCCGTGATGGTTTCGTTGATCGCAACCTGCAGCAGGGGAGGGCTGGATACCGCTACGGAGGAGTCCTCCACCATCAGCGTGATATCCGCCATGCCGGCCCTGAAGGCCGGGTCCCCGTAAGTGTAGCCGAAGACCCCGCACAGCATCAAGGGCCGCCTGTCATGGTTGGCGAGCCAGCTGAGGGACTTGACGGTTTCCAGTCCGCTCAGCCGCGTGAAGCCGGATCCGATTCCATCCGGGATCCTGACGCCGCCTCCCTCCGAAAGGGACAGGATGGGAAAGCCGTTGCGCGTGGCGAGATCGATGATTCGATCCACCTTCCTCACACTGACAAAAGACTGGGTCCCGCCCAACACGGTGACATCGTCCCCGAGGACGGCCACCGTCCTCCCATGGATCCTGCCGAGGCCCGTCATGACACCGTCCCTGGGCGACCGCTCTTCGAAGCCGGGCTCCACCGAACGGGCGAATTCCCCGTACTCCAGCCAGCTTCCCTCATCCAGGAGCATGCTGATCCTCTGGGAGACATGCAGCTTTCCTTTGGCCAGGTGCCGTTCCAGCCGCGGCTGGTTGCCCCGCTGCACCCAGGCGCGTTCATCCTCGAATCGCCTTCGTCCCTCATCATAATCCATAGCAGCCTCCGACCCCTTTCGACGGAAGACGGTGCCTTGCGGTGACGATCCGGGGATTCGGTTGGAAATGATTGCCCATAACGATCCAGCCTCCAGGTATTGTGGGGGGGCGGGTCCCGGTCTCACCGATCCATGTGGAAAAATGAGAATGAGGGCGACCGTCCGATCGCCGCGCAGGCAAACCAGGCGAATTGACGCTGATTTGAACAGAGAAGGACCTTTCCGGGTGCATCTAATGGATCCTCCGGCTGAACCCTTCCCAATAAGGTTCTCTCAACACGTTCTTCCGGATCTTTCCGGAGGGGGTCCGAGGCAGTGGATCCAAGAATGCGACGGTCTTGGGGCACTTGTATTTGGCCAACCGCTTCTGGCAGTAGGAGACGATGTCTTCTTCAGTGGCGGTTGCACCCTGCTTCAGATGCACGAGGGCCATCACCCTTTCCCCCCACTTCTCATCCGGGACGCCGATCACCGCCGCTTCCAGCACCCCCGGTATCTCGGTCAGGACATTCTCCACTTCGACGGGATACACGTTCTCCCCTCCGGTGACGATCATGTCCTTCTTGCGGTCCCGCAAGAAGACGTAGCCCTGTTCGTTCCTGACCGCGATGTCGCCCGTGTCGAAGAATTCGCTCTTCATCACGGCCGCCGTTTCTTCCGGCGCCTCCCAGTAGCCGGAGGTCACGTTGTCCCCGCCGGCGACGATCTGTCCGATCCCGCCCGGCTCTGTTTCACGGCCTTTCTCGTCCACGATTCGCACTCGGCACCCATACATTTCCCTGCCACCGGAGGTCAGCAGTTCCGGCTTCTGGTGGTCTTCCCGGGTCAGACAGGTGAGGACGCTGGTCTCGGTAAGACCGTAGATCTGAAAGAAGACGTTTCCCAGGCGCTCGAGGGCCTTCTTGAGCAACTTCTCGGGCATGGGGGCCCCGGCGTAGACGACCAGGCGCAAAGCGCTGAGGTCGGCCTTTTCCTGACCTGGGAGGTTCAGGAGGGCCCCGATCATGGCCGGGACGAGCAGGGTGACGCTCGCCCGGGTCTGTTCAAGGGCTTCGAGGGTCGATTGGGGTTCGAAGGCTGGAAGGATGTTCACCGTACAGCCTCTTGCGATGTGGGCCATGTAGGTGTGGCAGCCCGCGACGTGGAAGAACGGTGCAACCATGAGGCCTGAGTCTTCGGGGGTGAGACCGAGTTCCACGAGAAGCGAAACCAGCGTGGAGGCGGTGTTGGCGTGGGTCAGTTTCACGCCTTTGGGAACTCCGGTTGTGCCGCTTGTGTAAAGGAGCGTGGCGAGATCTCCGGGCCTGGGCCTCTGGAGGGCGGCCGGCGAGGCATGGGCCATGAGTTGCCTCAGATCGAGGTTTCCGGCTGCCTGTTCCGTACAGATGCGCGCCTTCAGGAAGGGCAGATCAGGGGCCAGGGCGGCTACGGTCTGTTCGAAGGGGGGTGAATAGATCAGGGCCGAGGCCCGCGCATTGTGGATGATCCCCAGCAGTTCGTCCTTGGAAAGCCGCGTGTTCAAAGGAAGCGTGACCAGCGAACATGCCGGGAGCCCGAAGTGGGCGACAGCCAGCTCGATGCTGTTGTGGTCCAAAACGGCCACCCTGTCACCGGGGCTGAGCCCAAGCCCGTAAAGAGCTGACCCCAGGCGCTCCGCCGTGTCCATGAATCCTTTGTAGGTCAGGGTCCCTTTGGCCGAGGTGACCGCCGTCTTATCCGAGTAAAGGCGGACCGAATGCTCTAAAATGCGATACAAGTCCATTCCTGGCTATTTCCTCCTGTTTTTTTGGTGAATTACAGCCTTGGCCTACCACCAAACGGTTTTTGACAGGGAGGTCCAAACGGCCTCTATGCTGGAGGATGCGGGTTCGGAGAGCAGATCCAGCATCACGGCATCCCTGTAGAACATCGCTATTTTCATCTCCTCGAAGTATCCGTATCCCCCGTGGAGTTGAAGCGCCTCGTCGGCGGTTTCGTTGCCGAGTTCCACGGCCATGGCCTCTGCCGAGCGGGCAGCCAGAGAAACATCCAGACCTTTGTCCCAGTCGGCTGCAGCCTTGTAGACCAGGAGTCGAAGGGCTTGAAGCCGCTGCCATGTCTTGAAGAATTTGGCCCTGGTCGCCTCGAAATCGGACAGGTTTTGCTCGAAGATCTGTCTGCCCCGCGCATAGACGAGCGCCAGGAGGGCGGCGCCTCTGGACAGCCCGAGGCCGAGCGCAGCCGACCGGATGGCCTTCGCCTGCCTCGATCGTTCAACGACCCGCGGATGCCTGTAAAAGCACGCCTCTGAAAGGGCGGCGCCCCGCAGCTCCAACCGGGCCCCCGGCCAGCACCGCAGCCCGACCTTGTCCTCGAGAGGCAGGATGTCGAGACCGGGGAAATCGCGCCCCAAAAAGAAGAGACCTTCTTCTCCTTCGAGAAAACCCGGGATCAGGAACATCTCGGCGCCCCCATGAACGGGAGAGAAGGTCGAGGAGACACCAGCGCGCGCCTCCGCCCTGAAAGGATTTCCGTCCGCCGGATGGGCGAGTCCGAGCATCGGCCGATCGCTGGTCTTACCCCCCAACGGGGGAGGCAAATCGCCGGTGTGCGAAAGAAGTTCACATCCCCAGCCGATCTCGAGGATCGCCCTGGCGCCTCCGGGACTGGCGACGGCGAACTCCTCCGCCACCAGGCAGTCTTCAAGGAGCCCCAGCCCGGCCCCGCCTTGCCTTTCCGGAAGGGTCATTCCGACGAAGCCGAGCTCAACGGCCGCTTCCATGATCTCTGAAGGCATCCGGCCGGCCGCATCCCATTCCTGTGCACGGTCTGCCATTTCACCGGATGCGAAGTCGGCCGCGGCCTTCTTTATCTGGACCTGTTCCTTGTCAAGGCTCAGAAACATGATGACGCTTCTCCTGGCCAGGCGCTCCTTCCCTCAAGAGTCTCTTGAGGACCTTGCCCGCCGAATTCCTTGGGAGTTCATTGACGAATTCCACCTTTTTCGGGACCTTGTAGGCCGCCAACCTTTCGCGGCAGAATCGGAGGATCTCGCCTTCGCTCACCGCGGGCCCTCCTCTTGGAATTAGGAAGGCGACCGAGATCTCCCCCTTCTCCTCATCCGGCAGCCCGACGACGGCGGCTTCGCTCACCGACGGGTGTTGATAAAGGACCTCTTCTATTTCCCTGGGGTAGATGTTGAATCCGCCGGTCAGCACCATGTCCTTCTTACGGTCCACGATAAAGAGGTATCCATCCTCGTCCACGCACGCGAGGTCGCCGGTATGCAGCCACCCGCCCCGCAGGGCCTCCGCCGTGGCTTCGGGCTGGTTGAGGTATCCTTTCATGACATTAGGGCCGCGGACGAGGAGTTCGCCCACGGAACCCGCGGGCATTTCCCTGTCCTGTTCATCGGCGATCCGGATCGAGATGCCCGGGAGGGGAAGTCCGACGCTGCCAATCTTTTTCAGGCCGTGGAGGGGGTTGTGGGCTACGACCGGTCCGGCCTCGCTGAGTCCGTAGCCCTCCGTGATGGCGACGCCGTATTCCTTCGAGACGGTCTCGTAAAGGGCCCGGGGCATCGGGGCCGCGCCGACGATCAGCGCCCTGAGCGCGTCGACCGCAAAGTCCCGCCGGGCGGGGTGGTTCACGATCTGGTGATACATCGTGGGTACGCCCACGAATACGCTGGCGCGCTGCTCCGACACCGCCGTGATGGCCTCGTCCGCCGAGAATCTCGGCATGAGGTAGACCGCCGCCCCCCGGAAAAACCCCGCGTTCATCACGTTCGTTTGACCGGAGGAGTGGAAGAGGGGCATCCCGAAAACGATGACGTCTTCCTCCGCGTATTCGTAAGCCTCTGCCGCTGCGAGGGCGTTGCTGTAAAGATTCGCATGGGTGAGCATGGCTCCCTTGGGGCGCCCTGTCGTTCCCGAGGTGTAGAAGATGACCGCCACGTCCCCGGGATGCATTTCCGGCAGCGGTGATTCCCGCGGCTCCGCCAAGAGTTCCTCGAAGCAGGGTATCCCTGGGCGGAATGGAGTCGTGCAGAAGACCGCTTCCAGCGACTCGATCGCCGGCCCGGCGCGGAGAAGGTTCTCGATGAAGGGCTCCTGGCTGACGGCGAATCGGAGGGTGCTGTCCGTGCCGACATAGGCAAGCTCGGCCTCCTTGAGCATGACATTCAGCGGTACCACCTGCCCCCCCGCCCGTAGAATCCC
Source organism: Desulfatiglans anilini DSM 4660 (assembly GCF_000422285.1). NCBI lineage: Bacteria > Pseudomonadati > Thermodesulfobacteriota > Desulfobacteria > Desulfatiglandales > Desulfatiglandaceae > Desulfatiglans > Desulfatiglans anilini. The sequence continues at coordinate 50,137 of NZ_AULM01000023.1, read as the reverse complement.
GTAGTAGGCGTAAACAAACACCGGGATGTTGGCCAGGTGCAGCCCGACCCTGTCTCCGGGCCTGAGCCCCCTCTTGAGCAGACCTTGAGCTACGGACAGCGATTTTTTTTCGATGCCCGCAAAGGTATCCGATCCGCCCCGCCAGATCATCGCCGTCTTGTCCTGCCGCCGCGGGAGGTTTGCATCCAGTAAGGCGCAGAGAGTTCCATTCATCGGGCTCCCCCCGGGTCTCTGGTGGAGACATCGTCCGTCCCGCCGCCTTCGTTCCCTCTAGCCGATTCTTGAGGGTAGGCCCCTGCCAGCCCTCGACCGGCTTTCACGCCGTTGTACCCGGACATGGCGTAGATTCTGAGGACAGGGGAAGGCAGGAACCGTTCGCCGAATTCTCCGGTCAGTTCCAGCAGCAAGTCCGACACTTCCTGGAGACCGGTCTCGTCCGCCCACGCAAGGGGGCCCATTGGGAGCCCCGCGCCAAGCACCAGGGCGTCGTCGATTTCGCGCGCGCAAGCGACCCCCTCATCCAGGCAGCGGATGCTTTCGGCCCAGATCGCGGCGAGCAACTGCTTCTTCGCTCTGTCCGCGGCCCGGCCGTCCAGCTTCCGGGAAGCGGGCACGATGTCATGGGTTGCTGCCGGCGGCCGGGAGCGGTGATCGAGCAGGCCGCGCCCCGTCTTCAGGCCCAGTCTGTTCTCGCGGGTCAGCCGTTCGAGAAGGGGCGGGATCTCGAAGCGGGAGCCGTAGTAGGTCCTGAGAGTCTCGTTGGATGCCTGGATGATGTCCCAGCCGACCATTTCTCCCAGGGTGACCGGCCCCATGGGCAGCCCCAGATCCTTCGCCATTCCCTCCGCGTCGGTGATGCCGATGCGCTCTCCGAGAAGCCACATGACTTCGTTCATGTAGGCCCCCAGAACCCGGTTCACCAGAAACCCAGGGCAATCCTTGATGCGGATGGGTTTCTTTCCCTCTTCGGTCAGAAATGTCAAGGTTTGCTCGATGGTTTCCCCGGCCGTATCCACCCCCTTGACGACCTCGACAAGGGGCATGATCTGCGCGGGATTGAAGAAGTGGGTGCCCAGAAAACGCTCCGGCCGCTTGAGACAGGCCCCCAGGGCCGTGATGGGCAGGGCGCTGGTGTTGCTGGCGAGGATCGTCCCGGGTGCGACCGCATCTTCGGCTTCGCGGAGTATCCGCCTTTTCAGGTCGAAGTGCTCCGGTGCGGCTTCAATCACGAAGTCCGCCCCTTTCAGGCAGGAAAGGCCGGCAGCCGCCTCGAACCGCTCGATGCAGAGCCGGAAATCCTCCGGAGGAAACCTGCCTTTGTCCAAATCTTTGCGCAGGCGGGCATGGATCTTCTGGGTGCATTCCTCGGCGAGCGCCTCGCGGGCCTCCGCCACCACGACGCGAAAGCCACGGGGAAGAAGCCATTGGACCAGGCCCGTACCCATGATCCCTCCGCCAATGATGCCTATCTTGTCGATCGTGCCGGTCATTTTTCCTTGATCTCCCCCGTTGCGGTGCGTGGGTCGGATGCCCCCTTTTTCGGATGGATGATCCGGGCCCCTGCGCAGATGCCGCCCAGAGTGATCTGCCTCAGCGCCCAGGCCACCTGATGTCCGTCCAGATGCCTGTCGAATGCCAGCAGCTGGAGGACGATCCCATCGTGCACGGCAAGGATGATGGAGGTGATGATCTCCGCCTTGAGATCCTTACGAACGAAATGTTTTGCCTGGGCCTCCCGGATGATTTCGGTGATGAAGCTGCGCTGCTGTTCGAACACATCGAAGAGCGCCTTCGCGTTGTCGCCTTCGAGGGACTGCATCTCCAGGGAAAGGGTCCTCAGGCAGTGGATCAGGGTGGGGTGTTCGACCGCAAAGCGGGAGTTGAACTTGAACATGTGCCAGAGTTTGTCCATGGGCGAATCGCCTGCACCCCTGGTCTCCTCGATGAACCGGTTCAGGTAGGATTCCTGCAGTTCCTGGATGATCGCCCCCAGCAGATCGGCCTTGCTGTCGAAATGCCAGTAGAGCGCTCCCCGTGTAACGCCTGCGGCCTTGGTGATATCATCGACCGTGGTGCCGTGGTATCCCCTCATTCCGAAGATTTCTTTGGCGGCCTGGATCAGTTTTTCACGGCCCTGCGATTTTCCCCTTGCAGTCTGTTTCTGTTTGACCATTGAATCTTTCCTTTTTCGCAGTCTATCCATTGGCTCCGGCATGAGTGAACCCTGCCGCGTTGAGATACTCCAGGAGTTCCTGGGATCCATCTTCTCTGACGAGTCGCCCCCTCTCGAGAAGATATCCGCGATTCACGGTCTTCAATGCCAGCCGGGTGTTCTGTTCCACCAGCAGGAGGTTCAGGTTCATGTCCAGGATGAGGGTCCTGAGGATCCTGAAGATTTCCTTCACAACGAGCGGCGCGAGCCCCGTCGAGGGCTCGTCCAGCAAGAGCAGTCTCGGCTGGCTCATGAGGGCGCGCCCTATGGCCAGCATCTGCTGCTCTCCCCCGGACAGGGTGCCTGCCGCCTGGCGCAGGCGTCTCGAGAAGACGGGAAAGATTTCTGTCATCCTTTGCAGATCCTTCTGGATGTCCGGATCTCCGCCTTTTCTGATCCTCAGATAGGCGCCGAGCCTGAGGTTGGCCAGCACGCTCTGCCTGGCGAAGATTTCCCGCGACTCCGGGACATGGGCGATACCGAGGCTCACCCTTTTTTCCGGAGGGAGCTTCGAGATATCCTGTCCCAGGAACCGGATCGAGCCCGCCGCCGGGCGCAGGAACCCCGAGACGACCTTGAGAAAGGTCGTCTTTCCGCTCCCGTTCGTTCCCACGAGGGCGACGGATTCGCCTTCCCTGACCAAGAGGTCCAGCCCGGTGAGGATGTTCATCTTTCCGTAGCCGGCGTTGAGCGCCGTCACTTCCAGCACCGGGACATCAGTCGGCGTCTTCTTCACCAAGATAGGCCTCCAGGACCTGTTTGTCCTGCTGGATCTCCAAAGGGGTGCCGGTTGCAATGACCTTGCCGTAGTTCAGCACGATGATCCGGGTGCACAGGTTCACCATGAAACCGATATCGTGCTCGATGACCATCAGGGTGACGCCCCTGTTGTGGACGTCCCTCAGAAGGGTTCCCAGTTCGTCCCGCTCCTGCTCGTCAAGGCCGGCGCCGGGTTCATCCAGCAGGAGAAGCTCAGGGTCGGTGGCCAGGGCACGGGCCAGTTCCATCCTTCGCGCCTGGGAGAGGGTGAGCTCGTCGGCCGGCTTATCGGCCTGATCGGCAAGCCGCACGGCCTCCAGCAGCGTCATAGCCTGCTCCGCCTCCCGGCGGTCTTCCCGGACCGCGCCGGGCAGCCGGATCATATCGTAGAGCAGGTTGCTCCGGGAATGGAGATGCAGCCCCACCATGACGTTTTCCCTGACCGTCAGTCGTTTGAACACCCGCGTTGTCTGGAAGGTCCGGACGATCCCGCGTTTGACCACCTGGTGTGGCGTCAGCCGAGTGATGTCATGACCGCGGTGAAGGATGCTGCCCTCCGTGGCGTAGTCGAGGCCGCTCAGACAGTTGAAAAGCGTGGTTTTACCCGCTCCGTTGGGCCCGATCACGCCGGCGATCTCCCCCTCCCTCACGGTGAAGGAGACGCCGTAGAGCGCCCACAGCCCCCCGAATTTCCTGCTCAGCCGTTTCGCAGACAGAAGATCCACTTGCCCCCCGTTAGACCGCGGCGTTTTTCCCCGGTCGGTCGATCCGCCCGGATGGCACCCGGATGCCTGAAGATCGGAGTCATGTTCAGGCCCCCCCGGTACCGAACCTTCTTCGCAGCGCCGAACATATTCTCACGACACCGGTTGAAACGCCTCCCCATAATCCGCCCGGGGCCGCCACGACGATCACCATCAGGATCATTCCGAAAAAAAGAAGCCGGTACTCCTCGTAGCTCCGCATCAATTCCGGGAGAACGGCCATGAGGAGAGCGCCAAGGATGGCTCCGACCGGGCTCCCCAGCCCGCCGATGACCACGATGATCAGAAACTCCAGGGAGGCCCCGACCCCGAAAATTTCGGGCCCGACATAGTGCGTGTGCACCGCGTAGACGCCGCCGGCAAGCCCGGCCGCCACGGCCGAGACGGTAAAGGCCTGCACCTTGTAGACAGCGGTGGGGACGCCCACGGACTCCGCGGCGATCGGGTCGTCGCGCAGCGCGGCCAGGGCCCTGCCCGAGCCCAGGTTGGTCAGGTTGTTGAGCAGCCAGTAGACGAGCAGCACGAGGAACCAGGACAGGTGGAACGTTTTGAAAAGGGCGTCCCTGCCGTTGTCGATGGCGTGCCCCAGGATGCCGGCATAGGGGATGTTGGCGATGCCCCCCGCTCCACCCGTGAGGAATGGGAATTCCAGAAAGAAGATGTGCATGATCAAGCCGAAGCACAGCGTGATCATAGCGAGATAATGCCCCTGAAAGCGCAGGGCCAGGTAGCCCAGCGCCGCGCCGATCAGCCCGGCCAGCGCCCCGCCCGCCGGCATGGCGAGCCAGAAAGAGATCCCCGGTCCCGTCATCAGACGCGCCGTGGTGTAGGCGCCTATGCCGACGAAGGCGGCCTGCCCGAGGGAGATCTGCCCGGCGGTGCCCAGCACGAGATTCAACCCGATCGCTACGGCGGCGTTGATGCCCGCCAGTGTCAGGATCTGGAGGGTGTAGGTGCCCAGGCCGGAAAAGGGCAGAACGCCCACGGCGATTACGGCCAGCAGCCAAAACGGTTGGATTCCTGCGGTTCTTTTCATAGCGCTCAGACTTTTTCCCGCTTCCTGCCGCCCAGCAGGCCTTCCGGCCGAAAGGCAAGGATCGCGATGAGGAGCCCGAAACTGATGGCGTCCTTGAAGGCGCTGGAGAGGTACCCGGTGGTGAGGCTTTCTATGACCCCGAGCAGCAGACCCCCGACGATGGCGCCCATCGAATGGGTGATGCCCCCGAGGATGACCGCCACAAATCCCTTGATGCCCATTTCGGTCGACAGACTTCCTCCCGCGAAGGTGATCGGCGCGATCAGGATGCCGGCGAGGCCGGAAAGCCCGGTGGCGAGGGCCCAGGACATCGAGGTCATGCTCTTGACGTTGATCCCGACGATCCTTGCGGCTTCCGGCTTCTCCGCCGCGGCCATGATGGCGGAGCCGTAGATGGTCCGGGTGAAGAACAGCCAGAGCAGCAGGAAGAGCCCCACGGCGATCGCCATAATCCAGACGGCCTGCGGCAGAATCATGACGCCGCCGATGTTCAGGGGCGTTTCCCCGGAGATCGGCGGGAACAGCAGTTCGTCCTTGGTCCAGAAGACGTAGATGATCTGCTCGAAGAAGATGAAGCCCCCCACCGTCATGAGGATGCTGGAGAGCACCCCGGTGCGCCCGGCTGGAGAAACCAGCAGCACTTTGAACAGCGTGCCGATCACGGCTGTTGCGAAGAAGGTCAGAAAGAACACGAAGAGGTAGGGGATCCGCCAGGTGAGGAGCAGGCTCAACGCCATGATCCCCCCCAGTTGGACCAGGGCCCCTTGGGCGAAATTGATCACATGGGTCGAGATGAAGATCAGGTAGTAGCCCATGGCGATGAGGGCGTAGACGCTCCCAATGGTGAGCCCGCTGACCATGAACTGGCAGAAATCGATCATGTCACGTCACCTGTCCGGTTTCGCCCGGGGTTCCCTGCTTCGTCCGCCGGATATTCCATCTCCCGCAGGACCGGAACGAATCCCCACCCGAGCCCCTGTCGAGGCGGAGTCGACAGCCCTGCGGGGCATTGGCGTTGCGCTATCTGGGGTAGACTTTTTCCGCGGGATAGTAGTCCTGGTTCTTGACCACCGCCATCACGTAACACCCAGGCAGGAGGCCGTTGCAGCGGTTCTCCGAGAAATCGAAGGTCCCCTGGACCCCCTGGAAATTCCGGATGCCGGAGATGGCCTCTGCCAGCCGGGGGGCATCCCCGGCGGCGGTTTTCAGGGCCTCTGCCAGCAGGTACGCCGCGTCATATCCCACGGCGGCGAAGGTCGGCGGGATGGCCCCGAACTTCTTTTTGTAGTGGTCGATGAAGGCCTGTTCCCGCTCATTAGGCGCCCCGTAGTTCAGGACCGTATTGAAAAGAAGGCCTTCCCCGGCTTCTCCCAGGGATTCGATCATCTTGTGGGACCCCATGCCGGCTCCGCCCATCAGCCGGATCTCCTTCATCCCGAGCTGGTGCCAGTTCTTGACAATGACCGCCGGTGCAAAGCCCACGCCCCAGATGACGATGCACTGCGACCCGGCGTTTTTGAGGTTGATGAGCTGCGCGCTCATGTCACGGTCGGAGGACTGGTATTTCTCGACGCCCGCGATCTTGATGCCGGGGGCGCGCTTGCCGATCAGTTCCAGAAACGACTCCGTCGAACGGGACCCATATTCGTTGGCGTCGTGGATGATCCCGATCACGTTCAGCTTGAGGTTGTCCTTGATAAAGTCGATCATGCCTTCGGCATCCAGCTCATCGGCGGGAGCAGCGTTGAACACCCATTTTTTTCCTTTGCACAGGGCGGAGTTTCCCGAGATGTAAAACGTCGGGATGCCGGCTTTTTCCACCGCGGTAGCCGCGACGTTGATGGTCCCGGAGGTGGAGGCCCCGACAATTCCCACCACCTGGTCATTGCTGATGAGGCGGTCGATGAGGTTGGCCGCCTTGCCGGGGTTCCCTTCGTCATCGTAGGAGACGAGTTCGATCTGTTTCCCGAGGACCCCCCCATTGGCATTGATCTCCTCGACGGCCAGCTCAACCCCCTTTTGCTCAGGGTCTCCAAGGAAGGCGAAACGCCCGCTTGTCGAGAGCAGCGTACCGATCTTCACCTTCTCGGCGGAAAGGCCGAGGCCGGTGTGCAGCGCAAATATGCCAAATAACAGGACGGCCACGATACATCTTCCTCTCTTCATCTTTCCAACCTCCTTGCATGATTGGCGATTCGACCCATCAACCCCTTGCCAAAACGCTTGCTTACGCTCGATGCTCAGCCGAAATCCCTTCGAAGGAGGATGGCGTACCCCATCCCACCGCCGGCGCAAAGGCTTGCCAGCCCGAGAGGTGTGTCCCTGCGCATCATCTCGTGAAGAAGCGTCACCACCAGCCGGGTCCCTGTGGCGCCCACCGGGTGCCCGAGGGAGATCCCGCTGCCATTGACGTTCACCTTTTCCCGGTCCAGCCCGAGGTCCCTTTCGCAGGCGATGTAATAGGAGGCGAAGGCCTCGTTGATCTCCACCAGATCGATGTCCGAAAGCCCCAGGCCGGCCGACTCCGCAACCTCGCGGATGGCCGGCACGGGCGCGATCCCGGTGAGCCGCGGCTCCGTCGCCTTGATGGACCAGGGGCCGACCTTTGCGAGGCGTTCGAGCCCGTATGCTTCGCAGGCATCTTTGGTAGCGATCACAACGGCCGAGGCCCCGTCGTTCAAGGCGCTGGCATTGCCGGCCGTCACGGTGCCCTGGGCTGAAAAGGCCGGCTGGAGCCTTGCCAGGTCTTCGATGCCGAGTTCGGCCCTCGGGTGCTCGTCCGCATCGACCGTCCTGGACCGCCTTCCGTCTTTGACCTCGATCGGGACGATCTCCCGCGCGAAATAGCCGTTCCCCCTGGCCGAGGCCGCCCTCTGGTGGGAGGACAAAGCCAGTTCGTCCTGTTCTTCCCGGCTGATGCGGTACCGCTCCGCCAGGAAGTCGGCCGCCGCCCCCATGCCGCCCATGACGGGATCCTCCTGCATGCCCCACCACAGGAGGTCCACCGCCCGTGCGTGCCTCAGGCGCTGCCCCCAACGGGTGCTCGGCAGGAGGTAGGGCGCATTGCTCATGGATTCCACTCCCCCCACCAGTGCGATCCGTGCTTCGCCCAGCATGAGTGCGGAAACCCCGCTGATCAGCGCCTGCATCGCACTGGCGCAGGCGCAATGAATCGAGAAGGCGGGTGTCTGCGGGGGGATGCCGCAGGTGACGGCTGCCCCGCGGGCGATATTGGGGGTGAGCGGTGAGAGGGTGTTTCCCAGGATGACCTTCTCAATGGCTTCCTTGGGGATTCCCGCACGGGCCACGGCGGCTTCGATCACGGGTGCAACCAGTTCAATGGCGGGGAGGGGCCTGAAACCTCCTCCGAAATCCCCGATGGCCGACCGGGCCGCTGAGACCAGGTAGATGTCTGTGTTCATCAATGAAAGCCTCCTAAATGGAAAACCAGCTCATCGAGAGGGTTTAGGGCGAAAGCGAACCCTATCCCATGGGTCTTTTGAGGACCTGCCTCGCGATGGTCAGCTTCTCGAGATCCTTGGCGCCCTCGTAGATCTCCACGATCTTTGCGTCCCTGTAGAACCGGGAAAGGCGCCTCGTCTTTTCCTCCGCGTAGACGCCCACGATCCCGAGGGCATCCCTGGCGACGCGCACTCCGGTCTCGCCGGCGAGGAGCTTGGCCATGGCGACCTCGGCCGGGTCGATGTCCCCTTGGTCGATCTTCCATCCGGCCGAATAATACGCCGACCGGGCCGCCAGAACCGATGCCAGCATCTCGGCAAGCCGGAATTGGGTCGTCTGCTTCCCGGCTTGAAGCGGATTCTCCCTCAGGTGCTCGATTGCAAGGTCGATGGCCCCTTGAGCCACCCCGACCCCCTGGCCGCAGGCGAATACACGGTTGATGTTGAACAGATGCATCACTTGGGCAAAGCCCTGGCCCAGGGCTTTGCCCAGAAGGTGCGATTCCGGGACGAAAAGGTCCCTGAAAACGAGCTCCGCCGTGTCCGAAGCCCGGATGCCGAGTTTGCCCTTCATCTTTTCACTGGAGATGCCTGCGGAGTCCTTTTCGGCAACGAAGAAGGAGAAGCGCCTGGACGTCTGCCCGGGATCGCTTACAGCCAGGATGAGGATAACATCAGCGAGGGTTCCGCCCGTGATGAACTGTTTGGTTCCATCTAGGCGCCATCCGCCCCTGGAGGGCAGGGCGGAGGTTGCGACGGAAAAGATGTCGCTCCCCGCGTTCGGTTCGGTGATGGCGCAGCAGCTGATCGCGCGGCCTTCGGCGAGGGTCGGCAGCCACCGGCGTTTCAGTTCTTCGCTGCCGTAGAACATCAGCAGCTCCGACCCGAAGACGCCAAGGAGAATGTTGCCGATACCTGGATCCACCCGCCAGAACTCTTCCATGATCAAGGTGTGCCCCAGGAAGCCGATCCCGAGACCGCCGAACTCCTTCGGGATGTAGGCCCCGAGCAGCCCGGCAGAGCCCGCAGCCTGGTGAATCGCCGCAGGAAAGGCCTCTTCCTTGTCGAGCCGGTATCCGTCCGTGAAACGCTCGCGTGCAAACTCCCTTGCCTTGACCATCAACCCCAGCTTTTCGGGATTCAGCCTCGGATCCATCCCCCGACCCCCAAAGCCCTGATTGTACGGGCGGCGCTCTCATCCACAACAAACGGCGAGGATTACCAAACTAAATGTTTAGTATGGATCTTGTCAAGAAAATTTTACGGTTCTCTGGTCGAGCAAAATATCTGAATTGAACGGGATGATGCTGAGCTTGATGCCTTTACTCTCTCTTGATGGTCAGCCCCATCATGGTTACATCGTCCGATGCGGGCTCGTCCTGGACGAACCGCCCGACCGCCTCCCGCACGCCTTTGATGAGCGATCGCACGTCCAAACCCTTCAGCCCGTTGACCGCCTCGATCATCCGGGCATCGGAGAAGAGTTCCCCCCTCTCGTTCATGGCCTCCGTGACGCCGTCGGTATAGAGGAACAGAAGATCGCCGGGCTCGAGGATCGTCCGGGAGGACCGGAAACTGTAATCCTCCATGCCGCCGAGCACCAGGTTGACCGGCGCATCCAGGGTGGTAAAGTCTCCGCTTTGGCGGGAGACGACCGGCGGGTTGTGGCCGGCGCTGACGAACTCCATCTCCCCGGTCCGGATGTCCAGCAGGCCGGTGAAGACCGTCACGAACATGTTCTCCACGTTTTCGGAGCAGAGCATGTTGTTGGTCTGGTGGAACACCTGTTCGAGGGAACCGCCCTGGACCATCTGGTTTCTGAGGATGGTCATGGTGATGACCATGAAGAGGGCCGCCGGGATTCCCTTGCCGGAAACATCCCCGATGCTGAAGTACAGCCGCTGGTCGTCCAGCAGGAAAAAGTCGTAGAAGTCGCCCCCGACCTCCCTGGCCGGCTCCATGACGGCGTACAGGTCGAGCCGTTGGACATCCGGGAAGGGCGGGAAGACGCGCGGCAGCATGCTGGCCTGGATCTTGTTCGCCACCCGCAGCTCCCCTTCCACGCGCTCCTTTTCCGCCGTGACCTGCTGCAGGTTCCGGATATAATCCTTCAGGTCGCCGGTCATTTTATTGAAGGCGCCGGACAGGGCCTCGATCTCGTCCCCGGTGCGGATATGCAAAACATGGTCGAGGTTCCCCGAGGCCACGACCTCGACCCCTTTCTTCAGATCGAGCACGGGTTTTGCGATCCGGCCGGAGATGAAAAAGACCATCAGCAGAACGGCCAGAAGAATTCCAACCATCAGCAGGATGATGTTACGCATGAGGCGGTAGGCCTTTCCCATCAGCTCCGTCTCGTAGAGAGAGACCCCGATCGCCCAGCCGGGGGTGTTCGGGATCGGGTTGAAGATCGTCACCACCTGCGACCCGTCGGGCCGCTGGAAGGCGCGCAGCCCTGACCGGCCTTCCGTCACCATCCGTCCGATCTCTTCCACCCCTTTGAACCCGCGTTCCGAGGCCCGGAGCAGGTTCAGGTGCATGCGCATCTTCGGATCCGGGTGCGCAATGACGAGCGCGTTGTGGTCCGCCACCCAGCCAAAGCCGTTCCCCCCGATGGTGATCGAGCCCGCGACCTCCGAAAGCGTGTTGAGGAGGACCGTCGCGCCGATCAGGCCGATCGGTTTCCCCTCATCGTCTTTCACAGCCGCGGCTACCACGAAGACGTACTCGCCCGAAGCGCGTGAGATGACCGGCTCGCTGATGAACTCGGCCCGGCCCTCCTCCACGATGGCCTTCACGTAAAGCCGGTCCGACACGTCCCCCATGGCGCCGGTAGTCGTGATGAAGCGCCCCTGGGCATCGGCGAAAAAGAGCATTTCATAGTCAGGGTTGATGCTTTTGGCCCGCCGCTGCAGATCCATGCCGATCTCTACGAAATCTCCCCTCCGGATCAGGTTGCGGCTCGCGAACGTCTTGACATCGTTCAGGTAGCCCTGCATGAGCCGGCTCAGCTCGGCCGATCGCGCGCCGAGCACCTCCTGGCTCAGTTCCCGCGTCAGAGCAATCACGGTGTCCTTGGTTTGCCAATAGGTCGTGGCTGCGAGCAGCGACAGCAGCAGGGTCAACGTCAGGCCGAACCACAGAAGCATCTTCGCTTTGATGGATTGCATCAATCGAACTCCATAGGAGAAACCTTCATTCGTGTCCATCCGGAAATATAGCTTTGAAAAGGAAGATGTTTCCAGACTATCCATTCCCGTCATCCGCCGCCGTTTTACTTCCACGGCTTCGGCCGGCCTGCCTGCCCGTCCCCGCCCCCATCGCGAACGCGCGAAAGGCCCGTTTCCTGCGCACCGGGCAAGCTTCGTTCAAAGGGCTTCAAAAAGAGAAAGCGTTTCGTAATGTGCCGTAAAAGCAACAGAAAACAATTTGCGGAGGGTGCTCTTCGACAACACTCTGCCATACCCAAGGCGATTTTGAAACGATTTTCAAACGAAGATTCTCGCTGGAAGGAGCCGCTTTGAACCCTATTGAAAAGCTTCGCTATCCGAATTATGATCATTTATGGTGATCAACCCGATTCGTGCAAGGGGAAACCATCCCCGGCCTCGCCCTTCCGAAGGGTGGCCGGAAAGGCCTTCTGTTTTATCCGAAGGAGGGGGTTTTGTGAGCAGAGGCTTTTTCAATGCGCTGCCGGCAGCGTGAGGATGAATCCGCTTTGCCTTTCAGCCTGCCCAACGTAAGGCTTTTCATCGCCTTCCGGATTTTTTTCAACGCCCGGTTCTACTACCCTGTATTCACCATCCTTTTCCTGGACTACGGTCTGACCCTCGAGCAATTCGCCATCCTCAACGCCGTCTGGGCTGCGACCATCGTGCTGGTGGAGGTGCCCTCCGGGGCCTTGGCCGACACTCTGGGCCGCCGCCGGCTGCTGCTGCTTTCCGGGTTCTTGATGGTGCTGGAGATGGTCTTGATGGCCTTTGCGCCGCGGGGCCCTTCAGGGTGGCTCTTTCCGTTCTTTCTGGTCAACCGCGTCCTGAGCGGTACGGCCGAGGCTTCGGCCAGTGGTGCCGACGAAGCCCTCGCTTACGACTCCCTCAAAGCGGCGGGTCTCGCCCGGGAGTGGGGCCGGGTGCTCGAGCATCAGATCCGTTGGCAGGCGGGGGCCTTCATGGCGGCCTCGCTGGTGGGGGCGGCGGTTTACGACCCGGCTCTGATGCAGCGGGTTGCGGCCTTTGTGGGGTTCAACCAACCCATGGAGCAGACGGTTACGATGCGTTTCCCTGTCTACCTGACCCTTGCGATGGCCGTTGCGGCTCTAGCGACAGCCTGGCGCATGAGCGAACCGGACTGTGCCGGCCCTCAGGCCGCGGACGGAATAAAAGGCTGCGGGCGGCCCGTGGCGGACGCCATCAGGCTGACCTTCCGGGCCGGGGTCTGGATTGTGAAGACCCCCTTCGCCCTGGTGGTGATACTGGGCGGTTTGCTCTTCGACCATGTCATCCGGATGATTCTGACCCTCAACAGCCAGTATTACCGTCTCATCGAACTGCCCGAGGCCGGTTTCGGCCTGATCGGGGCGGCTATGGCGGCGGTGGGCCTGTTTGCGCCTCGTGCGGCGGCGGGCCTGGCGCTGCGGTGCTCCCCGCGGTGCATCTTCGCGCTTCTGGCTGGAGCGACCATCCTCGGGCTGGCGGGCATGACCCTCTTCGTGCCGGTCTACGGTGTGGCCCCCATGCTGCTGCTGATTGGGGTCATGTACGTCTTCAACTTCTTTCTGAGCCACTACCTCAACCGCATCACTGCATCGGAGCAGCGGGCCACGGTCCTCAGTTTCAAGGGGCTGTCGTTCAACCTGGCCTACGGGATGCTCGGTCTTGTCTACTCGGCCGGCCTGGCCGCGGCGCGCCGTTTTGGCACCGGTGAAGACGCCCTGTTCCCCCATTCCATAGGTTGGTTCCCCTGGTATTTCCTGGTGGCGATGACCGCCTTCCTGCTCCTTAGCAGCCGGCGTCTTCGGGGGGTTGACATCCACAAACTCCCGGGTTGATGGGCCGATTTTGCACAAACCATTCTTTTCCGGCCGGTCTTAAAAAGCAATCGTTCTCAGGATGGGGCTGCGGGTTCATCGCGGACTGAGCAGACCATATCGAAAACCGGGCAGCCCTGAAGCCTGGCTTTGCTTCCCGGCCGAGCTCCGTTGGGTGGATGGGCGCCGACACAGGCACACCCAGCGCCGCCGGTCTGGTTCGATGGGGTGCAGGGGTGCGCCGGGCGGCCCTCGTCAAAAGGGGAGTGCGGCCATGGATTGTAGCGTCCAGAGAAGAGGGCCGGAAGGGATGTGGGCCGCTTTGGGATTGACGGACAGGGCGAGGCGCTATAGCCTTTCGCCTGATCGAACAGGACGGGAGGATGCGAACGGGTCGTGAAACCGACTGGAGAACAGCAGGCCATCGTGGATTCAACGGGGAGGGTTCTTCTGATCAATGCCCGGGCGGGGACGGGAAAGACCACCACGCTTCAGATGATCGCCTCTGCGCATCCTGATCTGAGGATCCTTTACCTCGTCTACAACCGGAAGGCCAGAGAAGAGGCGCAGGGGAGGTTCCCGGGGAATGTGGAGATCAGGACGGTCCATTCCTTGGCCTTTTCGGCTAATGTCGGCCGATGGAAAGACCAGGTGGGGACCTTCACGGTGGCCGATGTGCTCCCTGCGTTTCGGGGAGGGAGAAACGCCCAGCAGCTCGCCGCAGTGGGATATGACTTCACGGAGTTTTTTTTGAACTCGCCGTTTCCAAAGGTCGAAGCAGCGATGGAGGCCTTTCGAGAGGGGCACCTGGGCCATGTCACCGGGGAGGTGAGAGAGGCCGTCGAAGGGGCTCAGGACCTCATCGTTCAGGCCAGCAGGGAGATTCTGGGCCAATGGTACCGGCAGGAAAAGCCCTGCCCGCATGACTTCTATTTGAAGCTTTTTCACAGGGAAGGGGGCTTTTACAGGAGCCTCGACCGCTATGACATGGTCCTGGTGGACGAGGGGCAGGATCTGTCACCGGTCATGCTCGACGCCCTGGCGCACTGCCGCAGACGGGTCGTCATCGTCGGGGATTCGCACCAGCAGATCTACAGCTTTCGATACGCCATCGATGCCATGAAGCGGCTGCCTTTCGACGCGGAGCGGGATCTCACCCTGAGCTTCCGCTTCGGGCAGGAGATTGCGCACCTCGCCTCGGTGTTTATCCGGGAGGCGAAAGGAGAGGCGGGTTTCAGGATAGAGGGGAACCCCGAAAAGGCGTCGAGGGTGCGCTTCTACACCGGCCTCCCGCGTCCGACGGCCGGGGAGCGGTGCGCCATCCTGAGCCGGACCAATCTGGCCCTCTTTGAAAAGGCCCTGGACCTGCGATCCCGGCGGATCTCATTTTCCCTGGAGGGGAGCGTCGGCGCCGTGCTGGGGCGGATCCTCGATGTCTACCAACTCTCGGAGGAAGAGCACGACAAGATCCGCGATCCGTTCATCCGGTCTTTCGAGGGCCTCGATGCCCTCGAAACCTATGCCAGGGATCTGGATGATTTCCAACTGGCCGGCATGGCTAAGCTGGTTAGGGAAAAGAGCCGCATTTTGCCGGATGCCCTCTATGACATGATGAGGATCTCCAAAAGGTCAGGGGAGGGCGGCGAGGGTCCGGGAATCATGCTTTCGACGGTCCACGGGGCGAAGGGGCGGGAATTTCACAGGGTGGCCATCGACGCCGACCTTTCCGTTTCGTTGTCAAGAAACGGCGGGCCTCCGGTCAAGCCATCCGGCGACGAAGCCAACGTCGCTTACGTGGGCTTCACCCGGGCGATCCGGGAGTTGAGTCTCCCTGAGGATTTCAAGAACGTCCTCACCCCTGAATGGCAGACGGCCGTGAAGCGTTATGAAGAGCCTCAAAGACCCGAGGCCGTCATCGCTTCTCAGGGTGGAGGCGCGGTAAAAGGATTCCGGCCGTTTTCAAAGCCTGGATTGCGCCTATCGACGAACGGGGCCCCTCAGCCGAAGGCGCCGCGGAAAAAATCCTTTCAGGTGGGCGACGCCGTTCGGACCATCCACGGCGAAGGAACCGTCGTCGAGGTGGATGGGGATGCCTATCTCGTTCGCCTGGAGGATCGGGGGGTACGGCTCTGGGAAAAGGCATGGGCGCTCAAGAAAGGGTGAAGGCGGCATACCGGTAGAGATCTTGGGGCCTACCTCGTTTCCATCCGGAAATGGTCTTTTTGGCCAATCTCGGCGTCAATCTGCACGTTTGCTTGTGCGGCGACCTGCAGGTCGCTTCCGCGCAAACGCTTGATTTCCCTGATATTTGCCAATCTAGGACCCGCCGCGAAGCGGTGGGACTGAGCACGCGCAGCGTGTAAAGAAAAATCCTCACTTCCGGATTGGAAACTAGGTTCTACCGGGAAATCATTTCCGGTTGGAAATTACCTCGTTTGAATCTTCAAAAAATGGTCCCGTCCATCGGGTCCACCTCGAGAGCGGGGGGGATCCCGCCGGCCGTGTTCGGCAGATGGGTTGACAAGAAACCCGTTCTATGCAAAAATATTTGTGCTCATGTGTTCTGAGCTGTGATCTCTCGTGATCGCAGACATCCTCGGATGCTTGTTCTTCGATTTATCCGGCGAAGATCTCTTCTTCGCGGTTTTTCTGTCTGTCCTGCCGATTTCGTTGAAGCGTTTCCATAAGGGTCTTTTCGACCGATCCGGGTATCGACCTGTGCGTTGACCCGATGACCTGCGGGCTGTCCCTCCGCAAACCGATCACTGAATCAGCACAGCGGGAATCCCTTGGTCCCGGCAATGAATGGGTCCGGCAGCCCAAAGGGACTTCCGAGGCCCGTCCGGCAGGAGAATCCGAAGGGACGCACAGGCAGGGCCTTTCAGGGAGTTCCCCCTACGCCCTGTCGATGTACTCCGCCGCCCAGGATGAGACGATGGTGCGACCGCTGGTGACATCGACCGTTCTGGGCGTGGCAGGGGTGCCCGTGTTGACCGTCTATCATCCGGGAGACCGCTGCCGGATACGGGGAAAAGGTCCTGTTATTCATGAAGAATGATGATCAAGAGACCGGCTTGTTTCGGGGTGCGGCGCGCCCGGCGGCCTTCGGGGCAAGGATGCTTTTTGGGGAAACCGGCCTGGAAGAGAGCATGCAACGACTGACCGGACAGGGGAGTGAGCATGGAGTTCGAGTGTATCTTGTACGAGAAGCGCGGCAGGACGGCGACCATCACCTTGAACCGCCCACGGGTTCTCAATGCGATGAACCGGCAGCTCTGGCTGGATGTACAGGAGGCGCTTCGGGATGCGGAGAGCGACGACCGCGTCAAGGTCCTCGTCATCACCGGCAGCGGCCGGGCCTTTTCGACCGGGGCGGATCTCAAGGAGTCGAAGGACCGCAGCCTCGAGGAGTACCGCGCCTATCTGGAGGAACTTCAGGAGGCCTCTCGCAAAATCATCCGCTTCGCAAAGCCCACCATCGCAGCTGTCAACGGCTATGCGTTGGGGTCGGGGTACGAACTGGCGCTCGCCTGCGACATCCGCATAGCGGCGGAGGATGCCCAGATCGGCTCTCCGGAGGCACGGGTGACCTCCTCGGTGACCGGAGGCGCGATGCGCCTCATCCAGGATCTGATCGGCCCGGGGCGGGCGAAGGAACTGCTCTTTACGGCCCGCAACATCGACGGCCGGGAGGCCGAGCGGATCGGCCTCGTCAACCGGGCCGTACCGGCGGAGCAGTTGATGGAGGCTGCCTACGCGATGGCGGAGGCGATCGCTGAGAACTCCTCGTTCTCCATGCGGATGATCAAGCGGGGCCTTCACATGGCCTCCGAGGTGAGCCTCGAGGCGCTGATGGACTACGAGATCGAGGCTTGTCTGGCCTGCGTGTCCACCAAGGAGCGGCAGGAGTCGCTCGTCCGGTTCGAGGGCCGCAAACGGCCGCAATGAGACGGCCTTTTCGAGCGGCGTGGGCGCGCCCGCCCAGGGGAGAAAAGGAAAAGCATAGGCGAAAGTGAGCGAAGGGATGCGCGGGTTGCAGCCGGAGCGCCCCTGGAGATTTCAGATGCGAAGGAGGGTTGATGCCACTGAAGAGGATATTGAATGCACAGTCGGTTGCCGTTGTAGGGGCTTCGAAGAGTGAAACGAAGCGCGGCTTTCAGGCCGTGCGGACCCTGATCGACGAGAAGTATGAAGGAAAGATCTTTCCGGTCAACCCGAAGGAGAAAAGCGTCCTGGGTTTCCGGTGCTACGAAAAGGTCTCGGACATCGAGGAACCGGTCGACCTGGCGCTCATCACCACACCGGCCGGGACGATCCCGGCGGTCCTGGATGACTGTGGAAAGAAGGGTGTTTCGGGGGCCGTCATCATCGCCGGCGGGTTCCGCGAGTCCGGCGCGGAGGGCCGGAGGCTCGAGGAGGAGGTGGTCGAGGCCGCGAACCGGAACAACGTGCGTATCATCGGCCCCAACACCTCCGGCATGATGAACCTGAAGACCGGTATGAACCTGGTCGGGCTGCCGGATGCGCCCAAGGGCGACATCGCGCTCGTCTCGCAGAGCGGAAACATGGCCCTTACGCTTATGACCGAGGCCCGCCTCAAGAGCCACAAAGGATTTTCCTACTATGTAGGCGTGGGAAACGAATCCGACATCCGTTTCCATGAATATCTGAGTTTCTTCAAGGAGGAGCCCGACACCCGGGCCGTCCTGATGTATGTCGAAGGGATGCGCGACGGCCGGCGTTTCCTCCAGGAGGCCTACAAGACCACGCTCCACAAGCCCATCATCCTCCTGAAGAGCGGGCGGTCCAAGACCGGCCGGCGGTCGGCCGGCTCCCACACCGGTGCGCTCGCGGGCATCTCCGAGGTGGCCCGCAGCGCGTTCAAGCGGGCCGGGATCATTGTCGTCGAAAAATCCGATGCGCTCTTCCCGATTGCCGAGACCCTCTCGAGCCTCCCCTCCATTCGGAACAACCGGGTGGCGATCCTGGCCGACGGCGGCGGCCACGCCACCATCGCGGCCGATATCCTGACGGACCTCGGCGTGGAGATCCCGGAAATGGAGCACAAGACCCAGGAGCGCCTGAAGAAGATCCTGCCCTTCACCGCCTCGGTGAGGAACCCGGTCGACGTGGCCGGGGGAACCGATGCGGACCCGTCCATCTTTGCAGAGTGCGCCCGGATCATCCTGAAGGACCCCCATGTGGGCGGGCTGCTCCTGGTCGGCCTCTTCGGCGGCTACGGGATCCGGTTCGCCGAAAGCCTCAAGTGGAAGGAGGAGGACTCTGCGCACCAGATGGGAAAGCTCGTCCGCAAGCGGGATAAACCGATCGTCGTCCACAGCCTCTACAGCTCCGCCAGGCCGCATTCCCTGGATCTTTTGCGGTACTACAACATCTCGGTCTACGACTCCCTCGACACGGCCTGCGAATGCATCGGGGCCCTGGCGGAGCGGGGGCGCTACCTGAGGGAGTACCACGCCAAGGTCAACTTCGTCTTCAACTGGGGCGCCAAGGCGCGGCCGGAAGGGCGGGCCATCATCGAGACGGTCCGAAAGGAAGGCAGGAATTTCCTGCTCGAGCCGGAGGCCAAGCGGCTCTTTCAGATCCACGGGGCGCCGGTCAGCGAGGACCGGCTGGCCCGGACGGCCGGCGAGGCGGCGGCCGTGGCGGCGGATTGCGGAGGCGAAGCGGCCCTCAAGATCGTTTCCCCGGACATCCTCCACAAGACGGACGCGGGCGGCGTGCGCCTGAACGTCATCGGGGAAGGCGCGGTGCGGCAGGCCTTCGAGGAGATCGTCGGCAATGCCCGAAGATACCGGCCCGACGCGGATATCCGCGGCGTGATGGTCTCGCCGATGGCGCCGCCTGGCCTCGAGCTGATCATCGGGACCAAGATCGACGACCAGTTCGGCCCGGTGATCATGTTCGGCCTCGGCGGGGTGATGGTGGAGGTCCTCCGGGACGTGGCCTTCCGCGTCCTGCCCATCTCGCCGCGCTCGGCCCGCAAGATGATGGAGGATGTGCGCTCGATCGCCATCCTGAACGGCGTCCGCGGAAACCCCCCGTACGACAAGGCCGCCATTGCGCGGGTGCTGCTGCAGTGTTCGGAAATGATCGAATCCTATCCCGAGATCGCCGAAATGGACCTGAACCCCGTGATCGCCTATGAGAAGGGTGTGCGCATCGTGGATGCCCGGGTGATTCTGAAGGAGGGTCAGGTGGAGGGTGGCTGATGGGTGGCCGCCCAAAGGTCATGAAAAGTGATGCCGCCCCGCGCTCGGCCGTTTGAAAACGGTTGTTTCCGGCGAAGGCCGGTCGAGCGCTGAGGGTCTTCAATTGGCAGCAGGAGGGGCTCTGCTGCCCGGCCTGCATCAGTTGAAGAGGGGGCGGCTTCCCTTCTACGGGTAGGGCGCTCCAGCCCCGGAGGTCACCAAGCCGTTTACCGAGAGAGGACAGACGATGGAACGAGAGAAGATCAGATCACGGCTGCTCAAGATATTGGATCTGGCGCCTCCGATCAAGGAGATCCTGTTGTCGGAGGCCCACCTCGACGATAAACGCCAAAGCATCCGGCATTTTCTGGAGGACATGCTGCGCAGAACGCTCGAGGACGATCCCGCGGTGCCCCCGCTCGAGTGCATCCAGGTCCGTGACGCAATCCGGGTCTTCGAGAGCGTCCTGTCCAGGCGCAGCGAACGCCTGGCGGGATACAGCCTTCTCGGGTACCTGAATGACCTGCTCCATCGGTCCGACTACCACGGCCTCGAGCGGCCCTCATCCGGTTTCCTGGCCGAGATGGAGCACCTCATGCGCGGGGTGATGGGCAAGACCGGCATCTATCAGGAAAAGATGCCGGCGTTTCCGAAGTATGAAGGACGCCGGGCGGCGAAGCTCCGCTCGGCGGACCTCTCGCGCATGATGCGTGCGGCCGACCGCTTCATGGCGCGCTATGCCTGCGGCCTCGATGAGGACGTGATCCGGCGCCGCAGCCGCAACAAGGTCCGGATCCTCGAGTATTTCAAGGCGACGGAGCTCGAATGGGACGACTGGCGCTGGCAGACGAAACACATCATCCGTAACGCCGACACCCTCGCGGCCATGGTCGAGCTGACCGAGGACGAGTACCGGGCGGTCAAGCTGGCGCGGGAAAATCGGATCCCCTTCGGCATCACGCCGTACTACCTGTCCCTTTTCGATCGGAAGCCCGGCGAGGGGCGGGACACTGCCGTTCGGGCCCAGGTCCTACCGAGCATGCACTATGTCACAAAGATGATGGCCCTGCGCGAACGCTCGGAGCACTCGATGGATTTCATGCTCGAGCGCGACACCTCTCCGATCGAGGGCATCACGCGGCGCTACCCCTCCATCGTGATTCTGAAGCCGATCCTGACCTGTCCCCAGATCTGCGTCTACTGCCAGCGGAACTGGGAGATCGAAGACGTCTATTCGGCGAATGCCGCGCTCGGGCAGGAGAAGCTTGACCGGGCCCTGAACTGGATCGGAGAGACCCCGGAGATACACGAGGTGCTTGTAACCGGCGGGGACCCGCTGCTGCTTTCCGACGACCGGATCGAAAACCTCCTCTACCGCCTCTCGAAGATTCCCCATGTGGAGAGGATCCGGATCGGCACCCGCACGCCGGTCACGCTGCCGCAGCGGATCACGGACACGCTGGTGCGGGACATCAACCACTTTCATCACCCCGGCAAGCGGGAGGTGATCATCATCACCCACTTCGAGCACCCCTACGAGATCACGCCCCAGGCCCTCGAGGCGGTGCAGAAGTTCAGGCGCTACGGCATGGAGGTGTACAACCAGCTGGTCTACACCTTCTACAACTCGCGGAAGTTCGAGGCCGCCTTCCTGCGCCACAAGCTGCGCCTCATCGGGGTCACGCCCTACTACACCTTCAACACCAAAGGGAAGGAAGAGACGGACGAATACCGGGTGCCCATCAGCCGTCTGCTGCAGGAGCAGCACGAGGAGGCGCGGCTCCTGCCCGGGACCGTGCGGACCGACGAGATCGTCTTCAATGTGCCGCGACTCGGGAAGAATTACCTGCGCGCGAGGCAGCACCACGACGTCATCTCGATCTTGCCCGACGGATGCCGCGTCTTCGAATTCCACCCCTGGGAGAAGAAGCTGGAACTGGTCGACACCTACGTCTACACGGACGTGTCGGTCTACGACTATGTGAAGCGCCTCAGGAGCGTGGGAGAGGACCCCGCGGACTATCAGACGATCTGGTACTATTATTGAGCTGCTATTTCCCGGCGGCTTCGCGGGCTGCGCGGATCAGATCGGTCCGCAGGTCGTGGAGCCGCATCTCGATGCCGGCCGGGTATTCATGGGGATTCAGGAGCCTCCGGATGGCCGGGTGCAGGCGTTCGAGCTGGTCCAGGCACCGCTGCCGGGCCTCGCGGGAAGATGGAACGTCGTAGATCAGGCGGCCTCCGTTGAAGATCGGAATGAGCAGATCCTCGTGGGGGGTTCCGGCCGTGACACGGATAAGGCGGGTGGGATTCAGCGGGTCCACGATCGTGCAGGGCTCTTCTACGCCCAGCTGGACATCGTAGATGGCATCCGCCTTGAAATCGCTGTTGCGCCGGTACCGGCGCACCTGCAGGACCCCGGGGGTCGTGACCTTGATCAGTTGCTCGGATAGCTTGACCTTGTAATCCCAGCGGCCGTCCTTGTTTCGCACCGCCGTGAGCTTGTAGACTCCGCCGAGGGCGGGATCGTCGTAGGCGGTGGCCAAACGTGTCCCGACCCCCCAACTGCTGATGGGGGCGTCCTGCACCTTGATGCTGTGGATGACATGTTCGTCGAGGTCGCTGCTTCCGACGATGCTCTTGTCTCCGAATCCCGCCTCCTCGAGGATCTTCTGGGCCTCGGTGCTGAGGTAGGCCAGATCCCCCGAATCGATCCGGATCCCCACCATCTCGTGTCCGGCCTCCCGCAACTCCTTCGCCGCCGCGACGGCGTGCCGGACCCCCTGGAGCGTATCGTAGGTGTCCACCAGGAAGATGCAGTTGTTGGGCATGGCTTTGGCATAGTCCCGGAAGGCCTGCAGTTCGTCATCGAACACCATCACCCAGCTGTGGGCGTGCGTGCCCTTGACCGGGATGTCGTAGAGCTTCCCGGCCAGGACGTTGGACGTCCCGGAGCAGCCCCCCACGAAAGCGGCGCGGCTGGCGGAGACCCCGCCGTCGATCCCCTGGGCGCGCCGGAGTCCGAACTCCATGACGGGGTCGCCTTCGGCGGCCAGGCAGATGCGCGCCGCCTTGGTGGCGACCAGGGTCTGGAAGTTGATCATGTTCAGCAGGGCCGATTCGAGGATCTGGCACTGCAGCAAAGGGCCGGTGACGCGCACCAGGGGTTCCTGCGGAAAGACGACGGTCCCCTCGGGCAGGGCGTCCAGGTTGAAGGTGAGGGTGAGGCCCTTGAGGTATTGCAGGAAGGCGTTATCGAAGATGGGGCGGCCGTCGTTGCCGGGGATGGTGCCGAGGTAGGCGATGTCTTCGTCGTCGAAGCGGAAGTTTTGCAGGTAGTCGATGACCTGGCTGAGGCCGCATGCCACCGCGTAGCCGCCTTTGAAAGGGTTTTGCCGAAAGGTCAGGTGAAAGGCCACCTCCTTGTCCGCCATCCCGAGTTTCCAGTAGCCGTAGGCCATCGTGAGTTCGTAGAGATCGGTCAGCAGGGTGAGGGAGTGGCGGTAGAGTTTGTTCAGGATCTCCATGGGCTGCATCTCCTCGTTGGACGGGATCCATCGGCGCATGCACGGTTTGCCTTCGCCGAAAGGACCGGGGCTGCAGGGGGGCGTTTGAACGAACGGTGAGGACGGCGCCTTCTGAGACATCACAGCGCACATATTCCCTTGGAAAACGCACTATAAGCATGTTTGCCCTTTTTGATCAACGGGATTTTTGGTTTTTCGTGAGGGGATCGTGAGAAGCCGGTGTGCTTTCGAGGTTCAGGGGGAGGCGCCGAGGCAGGCGCGCTTCGCGGGCCGGAAGGATTGTCCGAGGTGTCTGGATATGTCGTGAAGAATGGACAGGGGGCTGCGCCTCAGGTTTTCTGAGGCCTGGTCGGTGAGGCCCTGTTCAGGCGCGCATCCGGCGGAGCTCTTCTTACGGGTGGATCTCTTCGTGAGTGGGACTCGGCCGGTTTTTGCCCTTGACTTACAGTCATATTTACAGTAATATGCTGTTCCATAGCCATCCAATACCACCATAAAGGGGCGCAGGATGAAGTTGACGGATAAACAGAAGGCCTTCCTGGACTATCTGGTCCGGTACCGGTCGGAGTGGGGGCAGGCGCCGAGCTTCGATGAAATCTGCTGGCACTTCGGGTTCCGTTCTTACAATGCGGTCACGACCTATCTCGATATCCTGGAGCGGAAGGGGTATATCCGACGTCCGCGGGAGAAGAACCGCAAGCGGGCCGTCGAGGTGCTCCAGCCGCTGGAAGCCCGGCGGTTCGAGTTCCCGCTCCTCGGGAAGGTCGCCGCCGGCAAGCCGATCGAAGCGGTGGAGGACCGCCGGGCGATCGAGGTGCCGCCCTCCATGGCGGCTTCGGGAGACCATTTCGTTCTGCAGGTCACGGGGGATTCCATGATCGAAGACGGCATCCTGGACGGGGATTTCGTTGTGGTCAGGAAGCAGGCCGTGGCCGAAAACGGCGATACGGTCGTGGCCCTCATCGACAACGAGGCGACAGTGAAGCGCTACTACCGCTGGCCGGATCACGTCGAACTCCGGCCGGCCCACACCGGCATGGCTCCCATCCGGGTGGCAGAGGGGGACCTGCGCATCGACGGCAAGGTGGTCGGGGTGATCCGCTATTACAGGTAGGGCTCCGCATCGCCGTTTTCGGCTCGAAAATTGGGCGTGTTTTGCTGCGACTGCTGCAAGCCAGCGAAGCCGCCGAGAGGACCAGCGCCTATTTCCTGGAAAGAATCCATCCGGAAATGATTTCCCGGTAGAACCCAGTTTTCATCCGGAAATGAGGATTTTTCTTTACACGCTGCGCGTGCTCAGTCCCACCGCTTCGCGGCGGGTCCCGGTTTGGCCAATATCAAAAAAATCAAGCGTTTGCGCGGAGGCGACCTCCAGGTCGCTCCAGGTCGCCGCACAAGCAAACGTGCAGATTGACGCCGAGATTGGCCAAAAAGGCCATTTCCGGATGGAAACTGGAACATTGAACGTGTTTGTGCGGTGACTGCCGCAAGGGCGGGTGCGTGCCATGGAGCGCCAGATCATCCATCTTCATATTCCGGCCTTTGCCGTTGCGGTGGAGGAGGTCTGCCGGCCCGGGCTGAAGGGGCGGCCGGTAGCGGTGGCGGTGCCCCGCTCGGACCGGGCCCCGCTGCTCTGCGTGTCGCAGGAGGCCCGGAGGCAGGGGGTCTTCAAGGGCATGCCCTTCATGGCGGCCCGCAAACGGTGCCCGGACCTGCTGCGCCTGCCTCCCAACCCCGATCTGGTCGACCGCGCGTGGCGGGCCCTGACGGGGATCACCGGCCGGTACACCCCGCTTTGGGAGCCGTTCAAGCCCGGGCATGTCTACCTGGATATGACGGGCACCGGGCGGCTCTGGGGGCGGGCCAGGGACGCCGGGCAGCGGCTCGAGCGGGAGGTCCGGACGCGGATCCGGCTGGCGGGCAGTGTGGGCCTGGCAGGGAACAAGATGGTCTCGAGCATCGCCTCGCGGGTGCAGGGACGCCCGGGCGTGCTGGACGTTCATCACGGGCGGGAGGCCGCGTTCATGGCCCCCCTGCCGGTGGATATGGTCCCCGGCATCGGGCCTGTCCGGCGGAAGATCCTCCTCGAAGAACTGCACATCCGGCTGGCGGGCGAACTGGCCTCCCTGGACGACGGAGCGCTCCGGCTGATCTTCGGCGGCCGGGCCCACGTCATGCGGCAGCGGGTCCTCGGGGTCGATCCGACGCCCGTCCGTCCCGAGGCTGCCCGTCCGGTGGTGTCCGCCGGCGTGAGCCTGCCCGGGGACGAAAACGACGACGACCGGCTCCTGGGGGTGCTCGCCCGGCTGGTGGAGGTGTGTGCCGCCCGGCTGCGGGAAAAGGCCCTCCGGCCCCGCCGGGCGGGTCTGATGATCCGCTACGGGGACCTGGAAGAGGTCTACCGTCAGATGAAGCTCCCCGTTCACAGCTGGTGGGAGTTCGAATTGAACCCCTGGATGGCGCAGCTTTTCATGAAGGCCGCATCCCGCCGGGTCGGGATACGGGCCGTGGGGGTCTGGTTTCGGGACTTCGCCCCGGAAAGCGGCCAGCTCAGCCTATTCCCGGAGGTTGCGCCGCAGAAGGAAAAGGCGTGCGAGCTCGTCCGGGCGCTCGACCGGATCCGGGGGCGCTACGGTGCGGATGCGGTTCGGCGCGCGCGTCTGCCCCTGGAGGGCGACCTGGGGGGTGTGAGGGAGGGGGCATGAGCCATGAAGGATTTCGTCCATCTGCATGTCCACTCCCATTTTTCGAAGGGCTGGGGGATCGGCACGGTCGAACGGCTCTGCAGCGCCGCGGCGGCCCTGGGCATGCGGCGGCTGGCCCTGACCGACACCAATGGTCTCTACGGCCTGGTCCCCTTCCTCCAGGCGGCGCGGGAGCAAGGGATCACGCCCATCGCCGGGAGCGAACTCGTGCACGGGGGGCGCCGGGCGGTGCTGCTGGTCAAGGACGAGGCGGGCTACGCCAACCTTTCCGCAATGATCTCGGCTCGTCACTGCGACCCGGATTTCGACCTCATCCAGGTCCTGCGGGAAAGGCGCCGCGGCCTGACGGTCCTCTCGGACGACATCCGCCTCCTGAAGGCGCTGCGGAGGGACAGCCGGGACGATTTGTTCGTCGAGATGTCGCCCGGGTACGGGATGGCCCGGGCCTATGCCTTCGCCCGCGGGAGCGGCCTGCCGCCCGTGGCGACGAGCCGGGTCTTTCTCGTGGAGCGCGGGGATTTCCCCCTGCACCGCATCCTCCGGGCCATCGCCGAAAACAGCACCCTCTCGCGCCTGACGCCGGCGGCCGTTTGCAAGGAGGCGGATTTTCTCCAGCCCCCGTCGGCCATGATCGATCAGTTCCCACATGCCCCGGCGGCCGTCGCCAATACCCTGCGCGTTGCGGACGGCTGTCTGACGGCGTGGGAGTTCAACCGGATCATCTTTCCCCGCTTTGCGGGGATGGGCGACCGGGAGGCCTTCGACCGCCTCTACCAGACGGCCCTGGAGGGGTGCCGGCGGCGCTGCGGTCCGCTCACCGAGACCGTTCGCAGGCGTCTCGACCACGAGATGGAGATCATCCGCGCCAAGAACTTTGCCCATTATTTCCTGGTGGTGGCGGAAATGACCCGCAAGGTCCGCTACTCCTGCGGGCGCGGCAGCGCTGCGGCCTCCCTCGTGGCCTATGCCCTGGGGATTACGCACGTGGATCCCGTGCGGCACAACCTCCTCTTCGAGCGGTTTCTGAACCCGGGGCGTCTGGATCCGCCCGACATCGACGTGGATTTCGCCTGGGACGAGCGGGAGCAGGTGATGGACGAGGCCTTTGCGCGTTACGGCCACCGCCGGGCGGCCATGGTGGCCAACCAGAACACCTTCGGGGCGCGGGCGGCGGTGCGCGAGGTGGCCAAGGTGTTCGGCCTGACGGAGGGCGAGATCGCCCGCGTGACCGGCAGGATCGGCTACGGGTGGCGGCTCGGCAAGATGGGGGCGGAACTCCGGACGCACCCCCGGATGCGCGGCTTCGATTTCAAGGAGCCGTGGGGGGAGATCCTGGACGCCGCTGTCAAATTGGAAGGGCATTTCAACCACCTGTCCACCCATTGCGGCGGGATGGTGGTGGTGCCGGACGACATCCGCCGCTACTGTCCGGTGGAGATATCGGCCAAGGGGGTGCCGGTCCTCCAGTGGGAAAAGGACGCGGTGGAGGATGCAGGGCTGGTGAAGATCGACATCCTCGGCAACCGGAGCCTGGCGGTGATCCGGGACGCCCTCGCCATGGCGTCGGAGAACCACCCGGGCCGGGTGCCGGCCTATGACGAACTCGACCCGCTCGACGACCCCGCGGCCGTCCGTATCTTCCATCGGGCCGACACCTTCGGGGTCTTCTACTTCGAGAGCCCGGCGACCCGGCGGGTCCTGACCCAGGTCAGCCGGGGGGTCGATTTCGAGGCGTACCGGCGGATGGACCATTTCCATCTGAACGTGGTGGTCACCTCCATCATCCGACCGGCCTCCAACCAGAGCATCCACACCTGGGTGGAGCGCCTGCACGGCGCGCCGTGGGAGCCGGCCCATCCACTGCTGCGCCCCGTTCTGGAGGAGACGCTCGGGGTGATGGTCTTCCAGGAGCAGCTGAGCCTGGCGGCGATCCACCTGGCCGGGTTCGAGGCCGGGGAGGCGGACACCCTCCGCAAGGTCGTGAGCAAGAAGCACCGCGAGAAAAAGCTCAAGGACTTCTACGCGCGGTTCTGCGCCGGCGCCGCACGGCGGGGCGTGGGGCGGGAGACCGTCGAGGAGGTCTGGCGCATGATGATGGGCTTCGACGGCTACAGCTTCTGCAAGCCCCACTCGGCGAGCTACACGCTCGTGGCCTACAAGTCGGCTTGGCTGCGGGCCCGTTACCCGGCCGAGTTCATGGCCGCGGTGATCTCGAACGGCGGGGGCTACTACAACACCTTCGGGTACCTCTCCGAGGCGCGGCGCATGGGGCTGCGGGTCTTGCCGCCGGACATCGACGCGAGCGCGTCGGCCTACACCGGCGGCGGGCGGGATGTGCGGGTGGGGCTGATGCAGCTGAAGGCCCTTTCCGCGGAGTGCGCCGCGGCCGTCCTGGAGGAGCGGGGCAAGAACGGGCCTTTCCGGTCCTTCGAGTCCTTCCTGGGGCGCATGCGGGGGCGGATCACGCTCCAGGACGCGCGCATCCTGATCAAGGCGGGCTGCTTCGACCGCCTGGAGGGGGAGGCCGCCCGCCCGGCCCTCGTCTGGCAGGCCTTGGGCTTTTTCGCCCGCGATCGAAGCCGGAGGTGCCCGGGCCTCTTCGACCGTCCCGACCCGGCTCCGATGCGCCCGTCGGGCCGCGGGGAGCCGCTTTGCCGCGCCGACCGGCTGCGGCAGGAGGCCGAGACCCTCGGTTTTTACCTCTCGGTCCATCCCATCGCGTGCTACCGGGATGCCCTCGTGCGGCTGCGGCCGGTCTGGGCCCGGGACCTGCGGCGTTGCGTGGGATGTGAGGTCACGGCCGTCGGGTGGTGGGTGACGGGCAAGACCGTGCACACGCGGGGCGGGGAGGCCATGAAGTTCGTGAGTTTCGAGGACCCCACCGGGATCTACGAGGCGGTCTTTTTCCCGCGGGTCTACGACCGGTATTGCCACCTGCTGGAGGCGGCGCGGCCCTATGTCCTCAAGGGCCGGGTGGAGGACGACGGCGGGGCATTGAGCCTGAACGTGCGCTGGATCGGCTTCCTGGACGCGCAAACGGGGCGCGGACGCCCGCACGAGAAGGGGGCGGCGCAAAGATCGGCCGGTACGTCCTGAGGCCCGCCGGCGGATTTTTCCTGGAAAAACATCCAATAATGGCTATCATGGGATTTCGACACCGGTCCGGGCGGCCAGCCGCCTGGCGGGTCCGGTGGACAAACACAGATACTCCGACGGGAGGAAACGATCCCATGTCCCATTTCGTTCTGTTCGCACTGATGTTCGCCGGCGGCATGGCCGTGGCGCTCCAGCCCTCCATCAACGCCCGCCTCGCCCAGAAGGTGGGGTTCCTCGAGAGTTCTTGCATATCCTTCGCCGTCGGAACCCTGGCCCTCCTGGCCGTGGTGCTCGTGACGGGGCGCGGGAGCCTGAAGGGGATTTACGACGCCGTGTGGTGGGAGTTGACGGGCGGGTTTCTGGGGGCTATGTTCGTGACCCTGACGATCGTCGCTGTTCCCCGAATCGGGACGGCCGCCGCCATGGGGGCGACGATCGCGGCGCAGTTGACCACGGGGCTGATCCTGGACCACTACGGTTGGTTCGGGTTCAAAGGGATCCCCTTCGACCTCCGGCGCATGGCGGGGGTGCTGCTCCTCATGCTGGGCGCCCTGCTGCTCTTCAAGCGGTAGGCGGACGTCCTTCCCGTTGCGGCGCGGAGCGGAATCAGGTCTTCGAACCGCCTGTCATGCGCCTTTCCACCCGGTGTCTTCCATATAGCGATCCATATCGAAGCGGACCCATTTGAAGCGTTTCTGCACCGCTTCGGGGACCTGTCCGCCGATGCGCGCCATGAAGAGGTTCTCGGGCCGGAGCAGGACGTTGGGTTCGTTGGTCTGAAAGGTCCTGAAACCGAAGGCTGAGAACAGCCCGATCAGCATCTCGCGATAACGGATGGCGGTGAGCCCCGTGCCTTCGAGGTCCCAGGTCCAGGAGTACCCGACCATATAAAAGATGCGGTTTTCCTTCAGGGGGTGATCGACGAGGGCGCGCAGCATCTCCCGCGCGATGCCGGCGGAGCGCCAGGCGGCGCCGACCTCGATCACGGCGACCTCCATCATGATCCGCTCGCCGACCCGGGTCCAGCGCTCCTCCTTCGAGGGATATTCCAGCAGGGCCACACCCACGATGCCGCCTGCTTCCGTGCAGGCGAGCGTGACGTTCTGCTCCTCGTTCGAGGCGGCTGCAAGCAGGGCCTCCTTGTCCGAGAGGAGCGGTTTGTAGGCGGTGTACCGTTTGAGCGAGGGGTCGAAATCCAAGGGCCCGATCATCTCGGGCGGGCAGAACGATTGGATGTCGACGGGGCCTCTAGGGGTCTGCAGGCGGGTGACCTGTGGCGGGAAGCGGCTCATCGGCTCAAAAATCGCCCCAGGTCGGATAGAGCGTTCTCGTCATCACCACCGTGACGTAGCACATCCCGTCCGGGCACCTGAAGCCGTCCTCGACGACACACCGTTCGACGAAGGCGCACTGGCCGAGCGCCTCGATCACGTCGTTTTCGAGCCCCATCACGAGGTCCGCGCGGAGGGTCTCGATGTCGAACTCCATGGCCCGGCGAATCAGGTCCAGGGTCATCCATGTGCACAGGCCGAGCTTTCGAAACGTGGGCAGGACCGCGAGTTGCAGGGTGCTTGTGTGGCGGCGGCCGCCGTAGCCGGGGCGTAAAATGGTGCCGAATCCCACCACTTCGTCTTCACAAAGGGCTAGAATGCCGAATGTGCGACCCTCCAGATGCCGATCGATCCAGCCTTCCACGACGCCCCGTTCGCAGGGATTTTCACCGAAACACCAGCGCTCGATGAGCGGCAGCCTTTGAAAAAGCCCGAGCAGCCCTTCGGCGTCCGCCTTGCCGGGAGGGCGGATGAGCACTTCCCGCCCGTCCGGCAGGAGAATCTCCTTGGGGTATTTTTGGTCGATCGATGCGCGGGGTCCGCTCGACGCTGTCATGGCCGCGGCGTCCTTTCAGTCGTCCGCCGCTGCGGCCCCGGAGCGTACGAGGAGGTAGCGGTCGGGCTGGAGGCGGGCGAAGAGGGCCGCCCCGGGGCAGGGCGCCACCTGTTTGACGGGGTAGGCACCCCCGAGGATCTGGTAGATCTCGAGGCAGCAGGAGCACAGGTGGGCCGTGCGGTCGATGGAATAGGGAACGATCCGCCCTGCTTCCTCGACGAAGCAGCGCGGATGGATGAAGTTGGCGTGATTGGCTGTGTGGGTGAGGAAGAGCGCGTTGAAGTGGGGTTCCTCCGAGCCCATGCGGTGCGCCCAGCGGAGATAGATCGCTTCCTCGCGCGGCAGGACGTTGAGCCAGGCCGGGGGCATCCGCGCCTTCAGCATGGGGTCTTCGAGAAGGGCGCGCTTGTCCTCCTTGTCGGCCAAGCGGGGCGGAGCGAAGTCCGATTCGGTGATGACCGAAGCGAGACGGTCTTCATAGCCGGGCAGGGCTGCGGCGCTCACGACCGCGTGAAGACCGTCCTTGTCGGAAGTGTGGTACCACGCGCCGGCGCGTTTGCAGGTGTCATCCCAGACCTCGGGCGCGACGGTGCTGATTCGATTGAAGGAGTCGAACGGGGTGCAGACGACGCCTTTGGCGGCCTTCACCTTGATGCCTTGGGCGGTGAGGTCCTCCCTCAAGCGGGCTGTATCCTCCGGCGTAAGCCAGTAAATGAACTTTCTGTAGGGGCCGGTGCGTTTGCCTTTGAGATCCGGCGTAGCAGGCTGCATGTCTTCCTCGTGATCCTCCGGAAATGGTGATTCAGCACCCTGAACTTTTTGTCCGGGCATGAAAAACCCCTGCCGATATCTAAGAAGTCGGCGTCTCAAGCGGCGGACTGTCCATCCCCGCCTCTGTCTACATGCCCGAGAGGCTCTCGAATGGATCATGCCACAGCAGAGTCCGAATGGCAACCCTGCAGGGAAGGCTTTTATCCATGCGGATTCTGTAAAAGGATCGCGGGGGTTTTTCTGTTTGAAGCGCTATGTTTTTTATGACATAATCGAACATCGAAATTTGGTCCGCCCTTTGAGATGTTTATTCCGTGGAGCCGTGTGGGCTGCAGGGTTCGATCGGCGGGCGGATTCGATCTGGAGCCTTTGTGCATGGAGTCTTTTTTCAAGCTGAAAACGACTGCCGAAGTCGTAGCCCTGATCAACGCCTTCGATCCTTTGGATGAGGAAAGCCTGCCGGTCGACAAGGCCTTTGGCCGCGTACTTAGGCGGGATTTCCTTGCCCCGGAAGACCTGCCGGCCTTTTTCAAATCTGCGATGGACGGGTTTGCCGTCCGGGCCAGAGACACCTTCGGGGCTTCCGAGGGACTCCCGGCCCTTCTGAATCTGGCTGGAGAGGTTCGTATGGGCGCTGCTCCCAAGGTCAAGGTGGGGGAGCAGGAGGCCGTGCGGATTGCCACGGGCGGCATGCTGCCCGACGGTGCCGACGGGGTGGTCATGGTGGAGTATGCGGAGCTGCTGGACGAAACGACCCTGGAGGTTTCACGGCCGATCGCGCCCCTTGAGAATGTCATCCAGCCGGGAGACGATTTCAGGAAGGGCGTGCTGGTGATCCCGAAGGGCGTGCGCCTGCGCATGCAGGAGATCGGGGCACTGGCCGGTTTCGGTTGCGCGGAGGTTTCGGTCCACCGGCGTCCGGTGGTCGGGATCATTTCGACGGGCGATGAGATCGTCCCCTCTGATGCGCTGCCGTCTCCCGGCCAGGTGAGAGACATCAACCGCTATACGCTGGAGGCCTTCTGCCTCCGCCACGGTGCGGAGCCGCAGCATTTCGGGATCTGTCCGGACCGGTTCGAGGCCCTCGAGGGCAAGATGACGGAGGCCCTGGGGCTTTGCGACACCGTCTGGGTATCGGGGGGCAGTTCGGTCGGCATGCGCGACTTGACCCTTTCCGTCCTGGAGGCCCTGCCCGGGTTCGAACTGCTTGTCCACGGGGTCTCCATCAGCCCGGGCAAACCGACCATTCTCGGCCGTTGCGGCGGCAAGCCTTTCGTGGGGCTGCCCGGGCATGTCGCCTCGGCGCTGGTGGTGGCGGAGGTTTTTCTGCGCCCGCTGCTCGGAAGGCTTTCCGGGGTGGCCGCAGAGGCTGAGGAGCGGCCGAAGGAGGTCTCGGCCCGCCTGGCGCGCAACATCGAATCCGTCACGGGCCGAGAAGATTACGTCCGCGTCAGGCTTTTCGACGACGCAGGAACCCTGGCGGCCGAGCCCGTTTTCGGGAAATCCGGCCTCATATCCACGCTGATCCGTGCCGACGGGCTCGTGAAGATCGGTTTGCACACCGAGGGGCTTTATCAGGGGGAGACCGTGCGTGTCACGCTGCTCGAGTGACGGAAGGAGATCGGGGCTTGAAGAGAAACGTCTATCTGGACATGAAGACCATCGAAGAGGCGCAAGGCCTCTTTCTCGAGCGTTTCGGCCGCGGCAGGCGAACGGAGGCCGAGCGAGTCGAGGTGAGCGAGGCTCTGGGAAGGATCACCGCCGAGCCGGTCTTCGCCCGCTGGTCCGTGCCGACTTACCACTCGGCGGCCATGGACGGGGCGGCGGTCCGTGCCGCGGATACTTACGGGGCGACCGAAACGCGGCCGCGCCGGCTCGAGATCGGAAAGGAGGCCGTCTGGATCAACACGGGCCAGCCCATGCCGGCGGGGTTCAACGCCGTCATCATGATCGAAAAGATCCACACCCTGGACGCGGACCGGATCGAGATCAGGGCCTCCGCCTACCCGTGGCAGAACGTGCGCAAGGTGGGCGAGGACGTCGTCGCCAGCCAGTTGCTCTTTACGCAGGATCACCGTATCCGGCCCTGTGACATCGGTGCGCTGATCAGCGCCGGGGTCTTCGAACTGCTGGTCCGGCGCCGCCCGCTGGTCGCGATCATCCCGACAGGCACCGAGATCGTTCCTTTCGAGGAGGCCCGGAGGATCGATGCGCCAGAGGGCACGCAGATCGTGGAGTCCAACGCGCATCTTCTCTCGGCTCTGGTCGAGGAGTGCGGCGGCGAGGCCGTGATCTGTCCGGTGGCGCCGGATCAGGAGGACCGCGTCCGTCAGGCGCTCCAGATGGCCCTTGATCTGAACCCCCAAGTGGTGATAGTCAATGCAGGATCCTCCGCCGGCAGCAAGGACTTCACCGCGCACGCCATCGGTTCGATGGGCGAGATCCTGGTCCACGGCGTGGCGATGATGCCGGGGAAGCCGACGATCCTGGCCGATGTCGGCGGCAGACCCGTTGTAGGAAACCCCGGGTACGCCGTCTCGTCCGTCCTTTCCTTCGAGCATTTCGTCAAACCGCTCCTCTACCGTCTGCAGGGGCGTCGCTTGCCGGCGGGGCAGACCGTGGCGGTTACGCCGGTGAGAGATATCCCTTCGAAACCGGGGGTCGAGGAGTTTCTCCGCGTCAATATCGGCCAGGTAGGCGGCCGTTATGTCGCCGTGCCGCTGCCGAGGGCGGCCGGGTCCATCACGAGTCTGACCCGGGCCGAGGGCCTGATCAGGGTGCCTCTTCTGACGGAGGGGATCTCCCGTAAGGAGACGGTGGAGGCGATGCTCCTCGTGGACCGTGAAGAGTTGAGCCGGACGGTGGTGATGATCGGAAGCCACGACATGACCATCGACATCCTGGCCGACGAACTCCGCCGGCTGGGCCTCCCGGCCCGGATCGTTTCGGGGAATGTGGGAAGTGTGGGGGGGTTGCTGGCCCTCAAGAAGGGGTCGTGCCACATGGCCGGTTCGCATCTCCTGGATGTGGAATCCGGCCGGTACAATTTGCCCTACATCGAGCGCTACTTGAAGGAAGTGCCGGTGAGCGTCTTTCACCTCGCCTTGAGGGATCAGGGACTGATGGTCGCCAAGGGCAACCCCAAGGGGATCGAGGGCCTTCAGGATTTGACGCGGCCGGACGTCCTGTTCGTCAATCGGCAGGCCGGTTCGGGAACGCGGGTTCTCCTCGATTACAGCCTCCAATCGGCCGGTATTGATTCTGCCGGCGTCAGGGGGTATGATCAGGAGGAATTCACGCACACGGCAGTGGCCGTGGATGTCGTGAGCGGGGTGGCGGATTGCGGGATGGGGATCTTCGCCGCCGCCAAGGCGCTGGACCTCGATTTTATCCCCGTTGTGCGGGAGCAGTACGATGTCGTGGTGCTGCGCGAGGCGCTCGAGTCCGAGGCGGTCCGGATGGCGCTCGAAACGATGCGGTCCGGGGATTTTCGACGGCGTGTCACGGCGATGGGGGGCTACGACCCCTCTCGAAGCGGTGAACTCTGGCAGGAGGTGGGTTGAGGTGGAGGAACGTAAAGCACAGCCGGACAGCAAGGGCGCCGAAGCCCTGCGCTTGAAGACGCGGCTTTGGATCGTCGATGAAAACGATCGTATCATCATGGGCGAAGGCCGGAGAGAAATCCTCGAAACGATCGACAAGACCGGGTCCATCAACCAGACGGCCAAGCTCATGAAGATGTCCTACAAGGCGGTCTGGGGCAAGATCAAGGCGACCGAAAAGACGCTGGGGCGGCGCATCGTGCACACCGACCGCAAAGAAGGGACGCATCTGACCGATGCCGGACGGGAACTCTTGGAAAAGTACCGGGTCCTGAAAGAGCAGTGCATCGCCGAAGAAAACCGGATGTTTTCGAAGCTGTTCAGGGGCCAGGCGCCGAGCTGAGGGGGGAGCTTCGCGCCATATGCGGACTGGGCGCTCGGTTTTGAACGTCCCCGGTCAGGAGGAGATGATGAAGGTCAACAAGCTGGATCATATTTGTATCGCCGTCCGGGATCTGGACGCGGCTAAAAAGGTTTGGGAGCCGGTTCTCGGCAAGAGCGGACCGGACGATGCCTACGTCGATGAGCCGGAGAAGATCCGCGTGGCGCGGTATTGGGTCGGCGAAGTGGGTTTCGAGTTGATGGAGTCGACGACGCCGGATGGCCCGGTGGCCAAGTGGATCGACAAGCACGGCGAGGGGGTGATGCTTGTGAGCCTGAACGTGGACGACACCCGCAAGGCCGTCGAGGAGCTTCAATCGAAGGATTACCCCTTCATTCCCACCCCGGACGGGGAGGTGGCAAGGCCTTTCCGGGACTGCGAATTCGCCTTCGTTCATCCCAAAAAGATGAACAACGTTCTGCTCGAAGTGATCGACTACAAATGGGATGAATTGAAGAAATAGACCGAGGGTA
Source organism: Desulfatiglans anilini DSM 4660 (assembly GCF_000422285.1). NCBI lineage: Bacteria > Pseudomonadati > Thermodesulfobacteriota > Desulfobacteria > Desulfatiglandales > Desulfatiglandaceae > Desulfatiglans > Desulfatiglans anilini. The sequence goes on along the minus strand of NZ_AULM01000023.1, from coordinate 14,221 downwards.
TATGATGTCCAGTCAACTAGTCTCTATTCCGACCGCTCGTACGATCAACTATCTGCGTGTTTCGATAACGGACCGGTGCAATCTGCGCTGCTGCTACTGCATGCCCGAGGGCGGTGTTCCGGTGATGCCGCACGACGAGATCCTTTCTTACGAAGAAATGCTCCGGTTGATCGGGGTCTTCGTCCAGGGCGGGATCCGGAAAGTCCGCATCACCGGCGGCGAACCGCTGGTCCGGAAGGATTCCGTGGACCTGCTGGGCAGGCTTCACCAAATGCCTGGGCTGGAAGAGGTGACCCTGACGACCAATGGGGTGCTCCTGAAGGAATTCGCCGCGCAACTCAAGAAGAGCGGCGTCAGCCGACTCAACATCAGCCTCGACTCCCTCAAGCCGGAGCGTTTCGCGCGGATCACACGGCGGGACCGGTTCGAAGACGTTGTCGCCGGGATTCATCTGGCCGAGAGCCTTGGGTTCGATCCGATCAAGATCAACGTGGTGATGATGCGGGGTGTGAACGATGACGAGATCGGGGATTTTTTTCGGCTGGCCAAGGAGCGTCCCTATCAGATCCGCTTCATCGAGTACATGCCGGTTGGTGCTGCCAACAGCTGGGATCCGGCCCAGTTCGTCTCGTCGAAGGAGATTTACGAGACCATTTCGCAGTTCGGCCGGCTGGAGCCGCTGGAGGCCGGGATGCTCGACGGCCCTGCGCGGTGTTACCGGGTGGTCGAAGGGGCCGGTCAAATCGGTTTAATCAGCGCCCTGAGCGACCACTTCTGCGAGCGCTGCAACCGCCTGCGCCTCACCGCGGACGGACAGCTGAGGACCTGCCTTTTCTCCGACGCCGAGGTGTCCCTCAAGGCCCCGTTGCGGCAGGGCGGCTCGGACGAGGAACTCCTCGACCTCATCAGGCTGGCGATCAAAAACAAGCCCAAAGGGCACGGGCTGCAGCGGGTGCGTCCTGAGGCCTGCCTGCGTCAGATGTCCCGAATCGGCGGATAATCAACCCCAGCGTAATCCTGCCCTCGAAATCCGCACAGCCATCCCGAGGGCCGCACCCTGTTCGAAAGGAGTGTTGATACGACGATGCCCGAAACGATCGCGGCGCCGCCGGTGGTTGCATTTGTCGGCTGGTCGGATACCGGAAAGACGACCTTCATCGAAAAGCTGATACCGGTCCTGGTGAAGTCCGGTCTGCGTGTTGGGACCGTCAAACACCACAAGAGCGGATTCGAGATGGACCGCGCCGGAAAGGACAGCTGGCGCCACAAACAGGCGGGCGCCGCGGCGACGCTCGTATCCTCCCCGGTGCGGATCGGGATGGTGCAGGATGTGGACCATGATTACACCCTGGATGAATTGCTCCCTTTCTTCAGAAATGTCGACCTCGTTCTGGCCGAGGGTTACAAGCACGAGGCTGAGAAGAAGATCGAGGTGTTTCGGCCTCTTTCTGCGGGGTTCAAACCGCTTTGTGCGAACGACCGCCACCTGATCGCTCTGGTGAGCGATCTGCCGCTGGACCTGGGCGTGCCGCGCTTCGGCCTGGAGGATGCGGGTGGTGTGGCGCAGTTCCTGGCGGCCTTTTTCGAACTTACCCCACGCAAATAGAGTTTCCATCCGGAAATGGTCTTTTTGGCCCATCTCGGTGTCAATCTGGACGTTTGCTTGTGCGGCGACCCGCAGATCGCCTTCGCGCAAACGCCTAATTTTATTGATGTTGGCCAAACCGGGACCCGCCGCGAAGCGTGTAAATAAAAATCCTCATTTCCGGATGGGAAACTGGGTTCTACCGGGAAATCATTTCCGGATGGGATTTGGATAAGGATCTTTTTCGGTACGGGAGATTTTTCTTGTATCTTTAGATATAGAAAAATAACATATAGGGTTATGTGTTTAGAGCCTCCTCCAGTGTGAACATGGAAACGTTCATGTACGGGAGGCTTTCGTGTATCCTGATGCGGGTGCAGCGGAGAGCGGGTCTCCAACTCCGCAGGGTGTTTCGAAGAGGTTTGGTCGGCAGGCTGAAAAGAACCGCCTGCCGGGAACGTTTGGCCGGAGTTCGGCCGGGGAGAGAAAATGATCCAGGTTCCGCTCGTTGCCCAAGGGCCCGCCGTCGTTTTCGCGGCGGGTGCCCCTGGGGGGGATATCCTTCATATGGTGCTCAGCGCCGGTCTGATGGTCAAGCTGGTGTTGCTGATTTTGCTGGTCTTCTCGGTTGTTTCATGGGCCATCATCCTGATAAAGGCACGCCTTCTGCGCAAGGCCCGCAAGGAAACGGAAAGTTTTCTGGACCTGTTCAAGGAGGGCCTGGAGCTCAAAAAGATATTCATGGCGGCCGAGAGCTACGGCTTCAGTCCGGTGGCACGCCTGTTCAGATCCGGATATGCGGAATTCAACCGGCTGAAAAAGATCGAACTCTCACTGGCCGCTGAAGAGGGGCACGTCGCTGATTCCGGATCTCTTGTCTGGTCCAAGCAAACCATGATGGACAACCTGAATCGGGCCCTGGAAAAAGAGGTGATCGAGCAGGTGAACCGATTCGAGGATTCCCTCGGTTTTCTGGCGACGACAGGAAATGCGGCGCCTTTTGTGGGACTTTTCGGAACGGTTTGGGGTATCATGGAGTCATTCCACTCCATCGGTCTGAAAGGGGCAGCCAATCTCGCCGTTGTTGCGCCCGGGATCTCCGAGGCGCTGGTGGCGACAGCGGCAGGACTGGCCGCTGCGATTCCTGCGGTCGTGGCCTTCAATGCCTTCAACCGCCGGGTTTCAGCGTTGAGGGTGGATATGGATATCTTTACCGCCGATTTTCTGAGCATGGTCGAAAGGCAGCTGCTCAAGCGCCAGACCATCGGGCGGCCGGTGCGATAGAGGGTGGGATGGGACACATCGGCGATCAAAAAAAGTTCATGTCGGAGATCAATGTCACCCCCCTGGTGGACGTCATGCTGGTGCTCTTGATCATTTTCATGGTTACGACACCCATGCTCATGCAGGGGGTCGATGTCAATCTGCCGAAGACCGATGCCCGCCCCATCAAGACGAAGGAGGATCCGCTGATCATCACCATTCAGAAAGACCAGAAGATCCTTTTCGAAGACCACGAGATGCCGATGGAAGGTCTGGAAACCAAGATCAGCAAGATCTTCGAGAACCGACGGGATAAAGAGGTGCTCCTCCGCGCCGACCGTGACGTGTCCTACGGCTTTGTCATGCAGGTCATCGCGCGGGTCAAGGCGGCGGGGATCGACAAACTCGGTATGGTAACCGAACCACTTGAGTGAGGCCCGGAATGTCCTGGGTGATGCGCGGGCGGGCTGCGGGGGCGATGCAGCCGAATTGGCCGTCGATGCTGCTGATATCCGCCCTGCTCCATGTGTGCGCATTTGCAGTGCTCCTGCTCGTTCCGGGTGCGATGCCTACGCGCGATATCAAAGGCACGGTTTACGAGGTGAGCCTGGTGGATTTGCCGAACCGGCTCGGTTCTCCGGACAAGGCGCCGAAGGCGGGCAAGGGTGAGCCGGCGGCATTGCCGAAGGCCGCCGCCCCGAAACCAGCCGCCTCCAAGCCGTTGGTTGCGCCTAAACCTCTGCCCCCCCAGCCGCCGGCAGTGAAGAAGATCGCCCCGGTGAAAAAGGCACCGGAAAAGGTCGTTCCAATCGCCAAGCGGACGATCGAAAAACCGGTCAAAGCGGACAAGCCTCCGGAGGCGAGCCTTGCAAAGCGTGTCGACGAGGCGCTTTCCAAGATCGAAAAGCAGGCGGCGGAGAGAAGGCAGAGGGAGGAGGCGGAGCGTGCGAAGCGCGAGGCGGCGGAGCGTGCGAGGCGGGACGCGAAAAAGGCCGCCGCCCGGGATGAAAACCTGATCGACAGCGCCGTCGCCCGTCTGGAGGAGCGCCTGCGGACCAGCGGGGGCGGAAGCGGGGAGGGGGGTTCTGCTGGCGGTGGCGGACCGGTGCAGGGAATTTCCCTGCGCATCTATGAAATGGAGGTGACGAGTTGGATCAAGAGCAACTGGTCTTACCCCGTCGCACTGACGGAGCCCGATCAGCGGAAGGACCTGATGGCGGTCGTGCTGGTGAAGGTCAAGAATGACGGGACGGTTTTGGATGTCATGTTGAAGGAGCCTTCGAAAAACCCAGTGTTCGATCAATCGGTGCTGAAGGCGGTCGAGCGTTCCGATCCGTTGCCGCCGTTTCCAGAGGGGTTCAATCGGCCCATCGGGGAGTTTGAAATCACGTTTAATCTGAGTGAATTCGAGGGGATGTAATTTTTGCTCGGTAAGGGGTTAGCAGGATGTCTTTTGTTTTTCCGTTGAGCCGGCTGTTGGCGGTTGTTGCAGTCGGTGTGTTGCTTTTTCCGGGTGTGGTGCTGTTCCCTTTTTCCGCGGATGCTTCCGCCCGTTTTTATATTGATATCAACGCGCCTTCCACGCCGCGATTCAAGATCGCCATTCCCGATTTCCTCAATCTGGGAGGTGAGGCGCCAAAGGGTGTTTTTACGGATCCACTGGACAGCATCATGTCCAATGATCTCGATTTGAGCGGATTCTTCGAGCCGATGGACAAAGGCGCCTTTCTCGAGGCGCCGGGGGATGCCGGGAACCTGGATGTGACGCAGTTCAAGAACTGGTCCGTTATTGGTGCAGAGCTTCTTCTCAAAGGTGGATACCGTCTTGAGGGGGACGAACTCGAGATCGACGTAAAGCTCTACGATGTCTTCTCCGGTCGCCAAATTTTGGGGAAGCGGATGACGGGCCGGGCTGCCGGCCACCGGTATCTCGTTCACCGTTTGGCGGGCGAGATCATCAAACTCCTTACCGGGAACGAAGGGATATTTCAGAGCAAGTTGGCCTTCGTCGGAACGGCGACCGGGAACAAGGAAATCTACGTATGCGACTTCGACGGCTATAACCCGGTTCAGATCACCCGTGACAAGAGCATCGCGCTTCTTCCGCGGTGGTCTCCCGACGGAGGAAATATCCTTTTCACCTCTTACAAAGACGGCGGCGGCCCTAAGCTTTATCTCAAAGAGTGGCCCGGAGGGGCTGTCAGACGAATCTCGGGTGATGCCGGCCTGAACATCGGGGCCGGGTGGGCCCCGGATGGCCGGAGCATCGCCCTGACCCGCAGCGGCAAAGGAAGTCCGGATATCTATCTGATCGATCCGAAGGGGAAAAACATCAGGCAGCTTACGAACCACTGGGGCATCGACGTTTCGCCGACCTTTTCCCCTGACGGCAGCCGGATCGCTTTCGTATCGAATCGGTCGGGATCACCGCAAATTTACGTGAAGGACCTCCGCTCCGGCTCGGAGGAGCGGATTACGTTTGAAGGCAGATACAATACGTCACCCTCGTGGTCCGCTCTCGACCGTATTGCTTATGTGTCCATGCAGGACGGGAATTTCGATATCTTTGCCATCGACCCGGACGGAAGGCGGCTGATGCGTTTGACGGACGGCCAGGGAAACAACGAGGATCCCTGCTGGTCTCCGGACGGGCGCTATTTGGCGTTCAGCTCGAACCGTACCGGGCGCTATCAGATATATATGATGACTGCAAACGGTCAGAACCAAAAGAGGCTTACCTCCGGCGCGGGTGAACAGACGGCGCCGTCGTGGGCCCCTTAGCCTTAACCTTTGTCTTTGTGTTTTACAGTTTGTATACGGGGCTGGTTTATCCTTAAAGCGGGAGGAGACCGCGGCCGGTCCTTTTCGTTGGTGCCCATTCGAAAGCACGCGTCACTGCACAGCCGAACTTTGATCCACAAATATAGACGGGGTTCCTGGTGGTTTCTGGGAGATCTATCCGCGTGTTGGAGATGTTCTCCAAGATGACCAGACAGGCGAAAACACCAGTTGGCGTTGGAGCAAAGGTGAAAAAACCGTTTCCGGATGAGTGCGGCTTACCGTGAGGAGATGTTTTCAGCTTGGATACTGACGTGGCACCCATCCAGAACCTTTCGGACTTTTTCGAGGCTTTGGAGCACGATGCAATGTGAGGGGCCGACTTATGAAGGGAGGGATGTGTAGACCCTTGAAATGCATGGGTCAACGTGCTAGAAGTGAACCATTGGAACCAGCTGGTGCCTTGGGAAATGGTGCGAACCGTTTCAGGGCCGGCGAATAAGTTCGGATTTGAAGACCGGCCGAATGGATGGCCGGGAGTGTCTCACACGGAAATTTTAGGGAGGTAGAGTCGCAATGTTTTCGAAACGGTTGTTCGAAATCATGTTATGTTTGGTGTTGGGTGTGGCGCTTTTGTTTACCGTGTCCTGCGCGAAGAAGCAGGTTGCGGTTTCTGACGCCACAGGCGTGAAGTCCGGGGTGGCCGATGACAGTGCAGATCGCGCCAGGGAAGCTGAACGGGCCCGGATGATGGAACTCGAAAGGGCACAGAGGTTGGCCCAGCAGCAGGTGGAGGCCTTTCAGAACGAGCGGATCTATTTTGATTTCGACCGCTCCGACCTTCGGTCTGAAGCCAAAGTCATTTTGCAGAAAAAGGCCGAGTGGCTGAGGTCGAACACGGAATACCGTCTGGTCGTAGAAGGTCATTGCGATGAGCGCGGCACGAACGAGTACAACCTTGCACTGGGTGATCGGCGTGCCAATACGACGAAGGATTACCTCGTGGCGCTCGGCGTGGATGATATGCGGATTTCCACGATCAGCTATGGGGAAGAGAAACCGCTGGATCCGGGGCACAGCGAGGGAGCGTGGAGCCAGAATCGGCGCGCTGAATTCCGCCTGAGCAAATAGTGCTCCTCCGCATCGAGTTTTCGGGCGCTGATGGATTTCCAGTCCGGAAACAGGGAGGTCCAGAGTCCCATATCCGGTGCTTCCTATAAGGTTTGCAGAAGTGGCCCGGGCGATGCCGGGTGTGCGATTCCAAGGATCTTGGATCGTTTTCGGGCCGAGACTGTTCCTGTGCGAAAACCCGGTAGGGCGACAGGTTGATTGTCCCGAAACGGCAGTTGGTTTATTGGGAATGAGGGGTGGCGCCGGACCGTGGTTTGTGCTCCACCCCTCGTTTTCGTCGGATCTGAGGGAGTCTTTCGCTTCGATCCGTGGGTTTGAAGGACATTTGTCGGATGGGGGTAAAGAAGGCATGGTGATATCTGGCTGGATCGAAAGCGGGAAGATGGTTTGTGTTTGTGGACTTATGGCGGCGTTCTTTTTGGGATGCGCCAGCAGCCAGGATGTCCTTTATCTGAATGACCGGGTGGCTGCATTGGATCAACAGTTGACCCAGATGCAGGAGCGCGTCGAGAAGGATGAATTGGGTTCTATCCGCGCTACGCAGGCGGACATGATGACCGATCTCGGGCGGGTCAAGACCGAATTGCAGGAACTGCGCGGCATGACGGAGGAAAACCAACACCTTCTCAAGCACGGCTCTCTCAAGCCGGGCGCTGGGGAAGACCGGGCAGCCACCGGCATCGAAGATCTCAGCCGGCGGGTGGCGGTGCTCGAGAAGGGCTTGCGCCAGGTTCAGGGCTACTTGAATCTGGAAGAGGCATCGGAGTCCCCGGCTGCGGCTTCCGCCGAAAAGACAGCGCCGGCGGATACGGGTGCAAAGGCGCCGGCCGTTGTTGAGGCGGCCAAGCCCCTTCCCTCCGATCAGGTTTTGTATGAGCAGGTCCTGGCGGAGTTCCGGGCTGGGCAGTATGAAAAGGCCATCCAGGGGTTCGACTCGTTTCTGGCCGAATACCCGAAGTCTTCACTGGCCGACAATGCGCAGTTCTGGATAGGCGAATCTTACATGGCTCAGAAGCAGCACGAACAGGCTATCCTCGCGTATCAGAAAGTCATCAAGAATTACCCGAGCGGCAATAAAGTTCCGAGCGCTATGTTGCGCCAGGCTTTGGCATTTTACGAAATCAACGACAAGACGAGTTCGCACCTGCTGCTCCGTCAGATCATGAAAAAATACCCCGACTCCCCGGAGGCCAAGATCGCAAAATCCAAGCTCGAAACACTGAAGTGATTCTACGCTCCAAGCCCCGCGCCGCGCCTTTGTATATGCGCTGTGCTGGGGAAGGAACGGGTTTGTTTAGATCGAGGAATGGGCCGGATGGGGCGGAAAGCGGTTTTGGTCGAACGATAAGGCGTCCGGTGAGGAAAGCGGATTGCCGATTCCAGGACCTGGAGGCTTAAGATGAGGCTTGATCGGTTGTTTTTTTTGATCCCGATGCTGATGCTGGCGAGTGCGGGGATGTGGGGCAGCTGCGTTGCATGGGCGCAGGACCGGGACCCGTACACCTTGGAGCGGAGCATTGCGGAGGCGATGGAAAACAACCCCGATCTTCGGGCGACGATGGAGACGAAATACCAGGCCGAAATGGCGAAAAAACAAGCTGGTACGGAGTTTTTGCCCAAGGCCAGCACCACCTACGGCTACACCCGCTTCAACGAGGCACCTCAGTTTCGCTCGGATCTTCTGCCGGGAGTCGAGATCAATGTCGGAACGGTCGATAATTATCAGTGGAAAGGAACGGTGACCCAACCTCTCTTTACCGGCTTCGCTTTGACGAGCGCCTATGAACTGGCCAAGTTGGGAGTCGATCAGGCCGAGTTGAACATCGCGAGGGCGAAGCTCGACCTCATTCTGAGCGTCAAGGAAGCGTACTTCAACGTGCTGATCGCCGACAAGGCGGTGTTGGTTGCCGAACAGGCCGTCCAGTCGCTCGAGTCGAACCGTAATGTCGCGGATAATTTCTACAAAGTCGGTATCATCCCGGTCAATGATTTGCTGAAGGCGGAGGTCGAACTAGCGAACGCAAGGCAGAAGCTCGTGGGCGCGCGGAATTCAGCCGTTCTAGCGCGGGCGGCATTCAACAATGTTTTGGGCAGGCCGGTCGCCCTTCCAGTGCAGGTCCAGGACATTTTGGCCTATTCCCCGGAGGAGGGTGATTTCGTTGCCTATGTGTCCAAGGCGCTGAAGAACCGCCCGGAGATGAAGCTGCTCGATACCAATATCCTCCAAGTCGAACAGCAAAAGCGGATCGCCGCGAGCGACTATTATCCTGATGTCGTACTGAGCTATGACTACATCAAAGAGGGCGACTCTCCCGGTGTGTCCGGCAGCCCCTATCATGACGCAAACAGTTGGCAGATCACAGCGGGTCTGACCTGGACCTTCTGGGAGTGGGGCAAAACGCGCTATGCTGTCCATGAAAAGGAAAGCCTCCAGAGGGAGTTGATGCACACCAGGCAGTCCCTGGAAGAAGGCATCGGTCTGGAAGTGAAAAACGCCATGCTGGAAATCAGCACCGCGGCGGAGAATATCCCGACGACGGAGAAGGCTCTGGGCCAGGCGGAAGAGAACCTGCGCGTTAACGAGGAGCGTTACAAGGCGGAGGTGACGACGATTACCGAGGTCCTCGATGCCCAGACCCTTTTGACGGAAGCGCGCGTCAACTACTACCGGGCCCTGTACAACCACAACCTCGCCAAGGCCCGGCTGCAGCGGGCCATGGGAATTGAGTGAAATGACGGTATTTTCCGGAGACTGCCGAGGGTTCCACCATGATCCAGCTTTTCCGGTTGAGCAAGAGTTTCGGGGCCTGCGTCGCACTGAAAGATGTCAACCTGACGCTGAATACCGGAGAGTTCATCTTTTTGACCGGGCCGAGCGGGGCCGGTAAGACGACGCTGCTGCGGCTGATTTTCGGATCGGAGAAGCCGACGAGCGGGGGGATCCTGATCCATGGGATCAACCTGAGCCGGATCAGCCGCTCGAATCTCGACCTGCTTCGCCGTAAGATCGGTTTCGTGTTCCAGGATTTCAAACTGCTGCCCGGCAAGACGGTCTTCGAAAATGTAGCCCTGGCCCTGGAGGTATGCGGCGAGCGCCCGGGAGTGATCCGCAAGAAGACCCACCAGACCCTTCGGTCATTGGGCCTGGCGGACAAGGAGTCCATGTTCCCGCTGGAACTGTCGGGGGGTGAACAGCAGCGGGTGGCGATCGCACGGGCGATCGTCAAGGACCCGCTCATCCTGCTGGCCGATGAGCCAACCGGCAATCTGGATTGGGATCTGACGCTTGAAATCATGCACGTTCTGCGCAAGATCCAGGCGAAAGGGACCACCGTGATCATTGCGACGCACAACCGGGAGCTGCTGGAGGAGATGGGGCATCGACGGATCAGGCTCGATCGGGGTGCCGTTTTGGATGACCCATGAAAATCTATCTGATCGTTTATCTGTTTCGTCAGGCGATGGCCGGTTTGCGCGCCAACCGGATGGTGCAGCTGATCGGGATAGGCACGATGACGGTATCGCTGCTGATCTTCGGTTTTTTCCTTCTCCTTTTCGTCAATCTGAATACCTGGGTCCGCGGTTGGGGTGACAGCCTTTTTGCCTCCGTCTATATTCGGAGCGATGCAGGAGAGCCTGTAAAACAGCAGGTCGAGGGGTTCATCGTGTCCTTCGAGGGCGCGGAATGCGTGCGCACCGTGTCGAGCGAGGAGGCGATGCAGATCTTGCGGAGGGCGCTCGGGGATCAGAAGGAAATCCTGGATGATTTGCCTGATCCCAACCCGCTGCCCACTGCCTTGGACGTGATTTTCAAGGCGACGGAGGTGGACGGGGACGACCTCCTGGAGTTCAAACGGGGTGTCGAGGCGGTACCTGGTGTCGATGAGGTCGTGTTGAGCGAGGATTGGCGCGGGCGGGCTCACGCTTTGCTTGACGTGCTGAGGATTGGAGGCACCGTGCTCGGAGGGCTTCTGGCGGTGGGGGTGCTTTTCATCGTCGTCAATACCATCAAGTTGACGATTTATTCACGCCGGGAAGAGATCGAAATCTCGAAACTGGTCGGGGCCACCGACTGGTTTGTCAAGACGCCCTTCCTCCTCGAGGGTCTGGTGCAGGGGGTTTTGAGCGGGGCCGCGTCTCTGGGGATCCTCTATCTGAGCTATCTGCTCCTTTCCGCGAGGGAGATCCGGTGGATGGATATCCCGGTTCTGGAGGTCGTGTTTGTTCCTCCGCACCTGTTGTTAGCCCTTTTCGCCGGCAGCATGCTGTTAGGGGTTTTTGGCAGTCTGATCGCTGTGAGCCGTTTCTTCGACGTATGAGAGGTTTTTTAACCGCCGGCCGGATTTTCCAGGTGGTGATCGTCATGGGTGCCTTCTGGCTTTGGGGCTCCCCCGGGATGTCCCGGGCGGCGGATAATGCGGTGCGCCGGCTCGATCAGATTGAGGCCCACCTTTCGGAGGAGGCCCAGAAACTCGACGCCGCCCAGCTGCGTGAAAAAGACCTGCTGGTCGAGTTGTCCATGCTGCAGGACGAGGTCCGATCCGGTGAGAAGGCCCTGGATCGCCTGAAAAGCGAACAGCGGGCATTGGAGCAGGAAATCGAATCCCGGAAGGAAGCCCTCGCGGGGATGGAGGATGCGGCCGCTGCCATAGGAGCGCAGCTCGCCCGAAGACTGACCGTCTTTTATAAGTTTGCCCGGGAAGGTTATCTGAAGACGATTTTCTCGTCCCAGGGTCTGCGTGAACTGCTGCATCTGATCAAATACCTGAAGGTGATGGTCAGCCGTGACGGGAGGGAATTACAGTGGCTCGTGGAAGAGTCCTCAGCCGGCAGACAGAAGATTGCCGAACTCGAGGCCGGCTTGGAGGATGCCCTGAAGCGGTATCAGGCCCTCGAACAGCAGGCCGTTGCGCTGCAGAAAGAGCTGGAGGGCAGGGTTCTCGATCTTGTGAAGGTCCATCAGGAAAAGGATTTTTACGAGACGGCCGTGAGGGAACTCGAGGCGGCCGCCAAGGAAATGAAGGATCGGCTTTTGATGCTGGAAGAAGAAGAATCGCCGTCGAAAGAACGTGCTTTTTCGGATTTTGAGAGGGCCAGAGGAAGTCTGCAGCCTCCTCTGCCCGGAGAGATTGTTTCCGCTAGAGACTTCTTGAGCAAGAACGACCTCGATCAGCGCAAGGGCGTCTTCATCCGTGGGGACGAGGACACGGTGAAAGCCGTTTTCCCCGGCCGGATTGATTTTTCTGGAAGGCTGAAAGGATACGGTGATATGATTATCATGAATCACGGACGCCGATTTTATACCGTTATGGGCCAGTTGGCCGAGCGGCGCAGAAAGACGGGAGAGTGGGTGGAGGCGGGGGAGGTTTTGGGCTCAGTCAAAGGTGGAGGACCGCTCTACTTCGAGATCAGGACGGGAACGGAGAACCTCGACCCGCGTGAATGGTTCGGTCTGCCATGACGGTTTGTTCTGCCTGAAGCTGAGGGCGAAGGTCCGGGCGTATGAGATGTAGGCAGGGTGATCGATAAAGTTGTGGCAAGCGGTCTTTCCCTGCCCCGGCTAAGCCGGTGGAAAGATCTTCCTGTTTTCGTCTGGACCTGTGGAGAGGAATCAAATGGGCGGCGCCCCTCCTGCAGCGGGGGCGAGGAGAAACGAATGCATCAGTTTGCGAAAAGATTCGGCAGGTATTTTGGGTTGGCGTGTCTGGTCACCCTGGGGTTTTTCCTTTTGAACGGCCGGCATGACTCTGTGCGTGCCGGGACCGACGATGTCTACAAGAACCTCGAGATCTTCGCGGAGGTCCTGCGCGAGGTGGAACAGAACTATGTGGAACCGAAGGATGCTCAGACACTGATCTATGGTGCCATCAAAGGGATGGTTGGGAGTCTCGATCCCCATTCCTCCTTCATGACACGGGAGGAGCATCAGGAGTTGATGCAGGAGACCCAGGGCAGTTTTACGGGGATCGGCATCGAGATCACCCTGAAAGATGATGTGCTGACCGTCGTTTCTCCTATCGAGGGAACCCCGGCCTACGACGCCGGATTGCAGGCGGGGGACAAGATCATTAAAGTGGAAGACAAATTCACCAAAGATATGACTCTGACCGAGGCGGTCAAGATGATCCGCGGTCCACGGGGCACGGAAGTCCATTTGACCATCATCCGTGAGGGGGAAGATGCCCCCCTGGAATTCGCCATCAAAAGGGATGTCATTCCCCTTAAGAGTGTCAAGGTCTTCAGGCTGACCCCGGATATCGGTTATGCCCGGGTTTCCACGTTCCAAAGCAAAACGGCTGAAGAGCTATCTCAGGCGCTGGACGGCCTGGAGCAGACTGGGGAGTTGAAAGGGCTTATCCTCGATTTGCGGAACAACCCCGGCGGCCTTTTGTCCCAGGCCATAGACGTCTCGGACCTTTTTCTCGATTCCGGATCCATCGTGACGACCAAGGGGCGGATTTCTTCCCAGAACATCGAGGCGAGCGCGCACCGGGACGGTCACCCGAGGCCGTACCCCGTTGCTGTGCTGGTGAACGGGGGGAGCGCCAGCGCGGCCGAGATCGTGGCCGGGGCGTTGCAGGACAACGGCCGCGCACTGGTCGTGGGTACCAGGACCTTTGGCAAGGGGTCGGTCCAGACCATTCTGCCTCTTTCGGATGGCTCCGGGTTGAGGCTGACCACTTCTTTATATTACACTCCCAGCGGACGGTCGATTCAGTCGAGCGGGATCATGCCGGATGTGGAAGTGCCCTTTGTCAGGTCTGAGAAGGATAAGGCCAAAGAAGACATCTCGCTCATGATGCGTGAAGAGGACCTGGAGGGACACCTGCCTTCCGAGAAATCTGATGGGGAGGAAGGCGGCGAAAAGGATGCCAAAGACCCGGGAGAGGAGGCCGCACAGGTCCTCCTTGAACAAGACAATCAAGTTCGGTATGCCTTGGATCTGCTGAAAAGCTGGAAGGTTTTTTCCAGGATAAAGTCGGCATCCTGATATTGTCCGAACCGGCAGGAAAACATGGCCCCAAGGGGTACTCTAGATCATACGGAAATGATTTTGCGGTAGGACTCGGTTTCCAATCCGGAAATGAGGATTTTTCTTCACACCCTTCGGGTGCTCAGTCCCACCGCTTCGCGGCGGGTTCCGGTTTGGCCAATATCAAGGAAATCAAGCGTTTGTGCGGAGGCGACCTGCAGGTCGCCGCACAAGCAAACGTGCAGGTTGACGCCGAGATTGGCCAAAAAGACCATTTCCGGATGGAAACTCTCTAGGGTGTTGGAGGACGGGCGCGTGGATCGGCGCACGGTTCTGGTGTCTGGTTGGGAGCGAAAAGGAGAACGAAAAGAAAACCCCGGAAGCGCACAAAGCGGTCAAAATTCCGTCCGTTGACCATTGGGCTTTTCCTCGCCTTTCTTGGCCTGGTGGCTTTCTCGTTATGGGTTTTTCGGGACAAGGGGTTTACCGGG
>NZ_AULM01000022.1 GCF_000422285.1 Desulfatiglans anilini DSM 4660 | reverse complement strand
CTCCAGCTCAACCAGCTCGATCAGCTCCTCGTCGTCCACCATGTCACACTTGTTCAGAAATACCACGATGCTCGGAACGCCAACCTGCCGCGCCAGAAGAATGTGCTCCCGCGTCTGCGGCATCGGTCCGTCGTCCGCGCCCACCACCAGAATCGCTCCATCCATCTGCGCCGCGCCCGTGATCATGTTCTTGATGTAGTCCGCGTGACCCGGGCAGTCCACATGCGCATAGTGCCGGTTCTGCGTCTCGTACTCCACGTGCGCCGTCGCAATCGTTATCCCCCGCGCCTTCTCCTCCGGCGCCTTGTCGATCGCGTCAAAAGGAACAAAGTCCGCCCAGCCCTTCTTGGCAAGGTGCTTCGTGATCGCTGCCGTCAACGTCGTCTTCCCATGGTCGATATGCCCGATCGTCCCCACGTTTACGTGCGGCTTCGTCCTTTCAAACTTCTTCTTCGACATCTCCTATCCTCCTTGAAGATCGGTCACTTGCTCGAGCTGGAACTCAAATTCTCACAAGGGCCAGTGGCTCCACGCTGCGGAGAGCGATCCACTCAAATAACTGGAGCCCACGACCGGGATCGAACCGGTGAACCTCATCCTTACCAAGGATGTGCTCTACCTACTGAGCTACGTGGGCGTTCGGCCCGATGGCCGCGCTCGAAGGCCGGCAGGGCCATGCCTCTTGAGCGCACTACAAGCCCGCGGCACCGCTCCGGCACCTGATCGGGCTTTTCTCAACTTGGAGCGGGAAACGGGATTCGAACCCGCGACCCTCAGCTTGGAAGGCTGACGCTCTAGCCAACTGAGCTATTCCCGCTTGGATCCATAGAGGCGGAAGAATCCGAGGCGATACGCGTGGCTCACCACGATTGGGATCCTGCAAGACAAGGCCTCCAGGAACTTGGCTGGTGGAGAGGGGAGGATTTGAACCTCCGAAGGCTTCGCCGGCAGATTTACAGTCTGCTCCCTTTGACCACTCGGGAACCTCTCCATTCGAAACGGCTTCTTTCACGGCCCATCGCTGCGACCGGCTTCCACCCAACTTGGAGCCAGCGAAGGGAATCGAACCCCCGACCCACTGATTACAAGTCAGTTGCTCTGCCGTCTGAGCTACGCTGGCCAAAAGCGTAAATAGGCAAGTTAATGGTAAACGCCGACAAATTCAAACCCGATAAATCCGAAAAAACCGACATTTTTACCCTTTTTTATATAATTATCTCTTCCAAACACTGAAAATCGGCGGTTTTCAGAGAATGCCTCTAGCGTTGCCCCTCAATTTGCCGTCGCGGAGGATCGCCTGACAGAAGGGCCATGAAAATTTTCAGAAGAGCGAAAAACCGCGTGAGCTCTATTTTCATAAAGACACGACATAACAAACCCGCCGGTTTGGCCGTTCCAGGTCCGAGGCACCGGGCGCGGAGCCGGGGGATGCAAAGACGAACTGTCAGAAGCGACCGGTCACCGGCACCGGCCTTATTTTCGATATTGGCATTATGCGCTTGAAAAGGCAAGAGCCTTATGGTATAAGTAACTCTGAATGTTAGACGTTGGAGTCTGTTCGTCCGGTTGCCGCTTGGCGACAGGCAGGGTTCCTCGGTCTGAGGCCTGTGTATCGGCGTGTTGCTTTGAAGCTTCATTCCGCATGTCTTTCAACCGCTTGTGGGGAGCGGTTGGCCTCGCGGTGGAGCTGTACCGCTTGGCACGCTGATTTGTCTGACCACGAAAGGTGTGCACCGCAAGGGGCAGGCGTCTAAATCTCGCCGCCTTTGATCCTGCGTCGGTAGCTGTGATGCGCACTTAGGAGGAATTTTTTCACTTTTCACGTATTTTGAGGAGGATTGGAGAATGGTCGCATTAGCTGGTGGATTGGCCGCGTTCGTGTTGGGCGTCATCGGGATTTTTTTATGGTGGGAAGCCTTCCTTCATCTCCTGATGGGCGCAGTGCCTGTTATGCTGATTCTTGGCGGCGCCCTGGCAGCTTATCTCGGCTTCGAAGAAATCAAAGACAAAAAGGCCGCGGAAAGCTTTGACGAGAGCGGTTCCGGGCTGAAGACCGAGGTCGAATCCTTGAAGCGTGAAGTCGAAGATCTGAAAGCAGAGAAAAAGAAGCTCGAAGAGGAAGGCGCATCTGCTTCCTGAGCCGCCTTTCCGCACCGACGGATGCCGATTAAGCGCGGTTTATTCCGAAGGGGGCCGCTCAAATGAGCGGCCCCCTGTTTTAGCAAGTTCAACAGAGATTAACCCACTTCCATTGCACTGAAAAAGTACCCGATCTCGAAAGCGGCCGTCTCCGGAGAGTCCGAGCCGTGGACGACATTCTTTTCGATGTCGGTGGCGAAGTCCCTTCTGATAGTCCCCTCAGCCGCTTTTTTGAAATCCGTGGCCCCCATGATTTTTCTGTAGTGCGCAATGACATCCTCGCCCTCCAGAACCATGACAACACACGGACCTGAGGACATGAAATCCGTGACGCTATCGAAGAAGGGCTTGTCTTGGTGGACTTTGTAAAAACCTTTGGCCTGCACTTTTGTCAGACGGATCATCTTCATTCCGGCCACGCGGATACCCTCCTGCTCCAGCCTCTGAATGACCGTGCCAACAAGTTTGCGGACCACACCGTCCGGTTTGATAATCGCCAGTGTCCGTTCCATTGAGAACCTTTGCTCCTTTGCTCGTATTATTTGGTTGACCCCTCCGTTTCTTTGCTGCTATAGACCTCCTGAAATCACAGAAAGGAGCAGCATAACACGCTGATTTTACAGCAGCAGAAGCGCGTTGAGGTCTCGACGCTCCCGTATGAAAATCGATCTCCACGCTCGAGTCAAGCGATTTGTTTCCTGAAAAACACCTGGATTGAAAGGATCGAAAAATTCCATGAAGCATGAGATGAAACAGACCGACCCCCAGATGGAAAGGATGGACCCGGATTTCACCTTCCAGTTCGACTGTTCTCCCGAAGTTCCCTGCTTTACGCAGTGCTGCCGCGACGTAACGATCGTGCTGACACCCTACGATCTTCTCAGGATGAAAAACGGTCTGGGGATGTCATCGGATGAATTCCTGGATCGTCATACGCTCGTCCTTCCCAAGCCCAACCGACTCATTCCGATGGTTGTCCTGAAAATGAACGAAGACGACAAGAAATGCTCACTCGTCGGACCCCAAGGATGCCGTGTCTATGTCGATCGACCATGGGCCTGTCGTATGTTCCCGCTCGACATGAACGATGACGGCACCTTCCGTCTGATCACCGACTCATCCCGCTGCAAAGGCCTTCTGCAACAGAAACGTTGGCGCATAGCCGATTGGCTCGTCGACCAGGGAGTCCCCATCTACGATCAGACGAATGCCCTTTTTACTGAAATCACCGCCCCGTTGAAGGCCCAGAGTCCCGATATCGACAACCCGCAGATTCTCAAAATGGTGTTCATGGCACTTTATAACCTGGACAAATTTCGTGAATTCGTCTTCAACAGCTCCTTTCTACAGCGGTTCGAGGTCGACCCGAACCGCATCCAGAAGATGCTGCGCAGTGATCTCGAACTGCTGAAATTCAGCTATGACTGGATTCAGTTCGGAATATTCGGGAAAAAAACCCTCACCGTCAAGGAAGGTGCGCCGGGTGTAAAATGACTCATCGTTCCGATAATCCAGCACCAAACCCAGAGTCTCCCGCTCACACCGCCGCGCCCAAGGCGTCTTTCGAGCCGCTCGAATCCGGCCGGCGCTTCCAATTCGACTGCCACCCCGGAATCTCATGCTTCACCGCCTGCTGTGCGAAACTCCGCCTGATCCTGACGCCTTACGACATATTGCGCCTCAAGCGCCGCCTCGGAATGCCGTCCGGAAAGTTCCTGGAAGTCCACACGGAAACGTTCTTCGATACCGGCGCACGCTTCCCGATGGTCAAACTTTGCATGCAGGACACTGAAGGAGGCCGCTGCCCTTTTGTCTCTGCGGTTGGCTGCACCCTGTACGAGGACAGACCTTCCGCCTGCCGACTTTATCCTGTCGGGCGCGCCTCGGCATTCACGGAGGCTCAGCCCGCTGCGCAAGAGCGGTTTTTCCTTGTTAAAGAACCTCACTGCCAAGGGTTTGTCGAAGCTCGGGAGTGGACCTTGCAGGAATGGCTTTCACATGAGGGACTTGACGACTACAGCCGGATGAATGACGCCTGGTCGAGGATTGTAACCACCGCGAGGCCGTTCGCCATGAAAACGGCCATGGAACGAAACATCCAGATGTTTTTCATGGCCTCTTACGATTTGGACAGATTTCGATCGTTTGTGTTCGGCAGTAGTTTTCTGCGTCATTTTAACGTCGCTAGAGAACTCCAAGAAAGGCTGCGTACCCAGGATGAAGAGCTGCTCCAATTTGCCTTCCGCTGGCTTCGCTTCAGTCTATTCGGCGAACAAACGATGAACCTCTTACAGAAATGAGCCGAAGCAGACTGCTTCGAGCGCAACGAAGCGTCTTCACTCAAGCAGCCTTTCAATCCGAGCGTCTTGCGGCTCATCTTCAATCCGCCGCAAGACGGCTGCCGATATAACCAGGCTTCTCACAAATAAGTGCATCCAGCTCCGGGCCTTTCTGCGACAGAAACTTGAATATTCGCTGGGACTGGTCCTTGAGGGCAGCCATGTCCTGTTTCTCTATATCACGCCCTTTGACGAGCATCCGGTTTTCATAGAGAAAGTCGATCACCGTATCGTCTGCATCCAGTTCGATTTCGAGTTTTTCACGAACATAGCGCAGCCAGTAACCGAATTCCTGGGGATGTTCGAGTTGGTCGATCGGAATCCCCAATTCGTAACTGAGCGCCCTCATCGACCCAGGAATCAGACCCGAGCCCACCGCATAGTCCAAGACATGGGCGATCTGATGCGCCAGGGCGCTCTTCCCGATATCGGGGGAAATCGCGACATAGATATGCGCCGGGTCACTCGGACGCGTCTTCAAGAGATTGATCAGAACCCCCCCGGTTGCATCCTGTCTGGACTCGCTCCCTGTCTCTCCGCTTACTTCGAGTTCCTGATAGGCCTTCAGATCTACGAAACGAATGCCGAATTCTCCCCTGCTCAATGTTTTCAGGTCCAAAGCACGGACCATTTCATGGGCGCCGCCATAATCCACTTCAGGCAGTGCCGTGATGCGGGCGCTCAAATCCGCCGCAAACGCCCCATCCTCCTGGTGGAAGAGCTCGTCCTCCCGCCCGAGGTGGCATTTTTTGAACTTTTTGCCGCTGCCGCAAGGGCAAGGGTCATTTCTCCCGATCTTTCTCATGTAAACCTTTCCATCGGCCCCTACAGCCTAGTCTTTGGACCCATCATACCATTCATCTTCCGGCCTGCTCCAGCGCCCTCGCGAAGCAGATTACGCACTGTCCCCAAGTCAAAGGTAAGAAGCCAGGAGATCTCCCTCTTTGCAGCAAAAGAGCCCTGTGCCTTGACGCTCTTTGCCCAACAGGCAGGAATCGGCGCACATCACTTCCCTTTCCGCAGCATGGATGCAAACGGTCAGGGGCATCTCATCAGTCATCGGAGATAATGTGGTCCTTGTGGGCCTCCTGGGACCAGCACGGAAGCGGTCCACTCGACCCGGTGTGAGGATCCTTCCTGTACCGGTAGGATGCCTTGATGTTCTGTGTTTTGAGCATATGATCCCAGCCCCTTGTGTAATAGGGACATTCGTCATTGAAACATACCCACTGAAATTCCGTATCCCAGGTCGAATTCGCCGGGGGCGTCCATTTGAGCAGCACCTCACCGCAATGCGGACATCTTTCTTTAGCTTCCGCCACCGTTGCCTCCCTCTCTCCCCGCCATCGAGCATCCTCTTAACGGAGGAAAAAAGAGAACCAAACCCGAGCGGTAGAGCCCTCTCGGATTTGGTTCTCAAGAACGTTCCAAAATGTCGGATCATCCCAGAGCGGCTTGGATCAGCGTCTCAGGCGGGATGATATTATAATCCAGCGCAGCGTCCTTCTTCAGATCCATCCCGAAGGCCGCAGCCATCAACTGGGTCAGATAAACGATGGGAACATCGAAACGCGTTCCCAACGCCTTGTTGATCCGCGACTGGTAGTTCTCAAGATTCATCGCACACATGGGACAAACCGTCGAAACGAGCTTCGCCCCATGGACGAGGGCGTCATCCAGGATATCTTTGACCAGATGCATACAGTGATCCATCTCTGTCAGGAAGATGCCAGAGCCGCAGCAGCGCATCTTTTTCGGAAAAGGAACCGCCTCCGCACCAATGGCATTCAGGATTCGGTCTTGAATAACGGGTCTCTCGACACTGTCATACTCCCCG
This sequence comes from Desulfatiglans anilini DSM 4660, assembly GCF_000422285.1. Taxonomy (NCBI): domain Bacteria; kingdom Pseudomonadati; phylum Thermodesulfobacteriota; class Desulfobacteria; order Desulfatiglandales; family Desulfatiglandaceae; genus Desulfatiglans; species Desulfatiglans anilini. The sequence continues at coordinate 59,646 of NZ_AULM01000022.1, read as the reverse complement.
TAAGGCCGAACCGACTGGCAACCGACATATCCGGCCACCTTCAGACCATTCAGCGGCTTGACTGCCCTCTCCTTGATCCTGTCTGTGCCGATGTCGTGATACAACACATCGAGGATGTGCCGTACCCGCACCTTCCCGCTGTAATGCAACCCGCCTTCGGCCAGGATCTCGTTCACCTGCGCAGCGAGGGTTTCACTTTCCTGTATCTCGTGGTTCACCTTGATCATCTGGATATAACACGAACTGCAGGGTGCGACGATATCATATCCGCCCTGTTTTTCAGCCAGCGCTAGATTCCGTGCGTTCAAAACCTTGATGGAAAGGTCGCTGGCTCCAACATAGGAGATGCTCGCTCCGCAGCAGTTCCAATCCTCGATCTCGACGAAGTCTGTCCCCAGTGCCTTGGCAACCGGCTTCAAAGAGACCAGAAAGTTCGCTCCGCTGGATTCCAGGCTGCAGCCCCAATAAAGGAAATACTTCATGCCCGCGCACCTCCTTTCCCCATTTGCTCGGCCTTGTCCAGCATCCTTCGCAGGGCCTTAATGCCCTTGATCGGACGCTCGGGCAAGAGCTTCATGCGCTTGTGCAGAAGCATCTGAAGCCCCATATCCATCATTTCCAGACTGTTCTTGATGCCAGGGACGAGTCCGTCGGCGAAGAAATAACGCCGTGAGAGGTCCTTTTCGTCGATACGACCCAATTTATAGATCTGCCGCCAGAATTCGCCGCCAAAAACGGATGTGTTCTTCCGGGGGACGAAACCCTGGCGCAGGGCGTAATTGGCCAACCCGTGCATCACATCAACAACCGGGATCTTCCTCGGGCATCGAACCTTGCACGAATAGCAGGAGGTGCACAACATGATGGCTTGGCTGCCCAGAACTTCCTCACGCTTGCCCGCACGGATCAAAGTGAAGATCTTGCGGGGCGAAAAGTCCATTTTGAGGCTCAGCGGACAGGATGCCGCACACACACCACACTGCATGCACATCTTGATCTCTTCGCCGAAGTCGACATTCCGAAAGACCTCCTCAGCAAATGATGTGTTGTAACCCACCGGTCGACCCCCTCCCTTGTTCTCAATCTTTCCCATAAGCGACCTCTTCCTGCTGGAGAATGTGAGGGTTTCAGATCTTCTGCCTTTTCACCCTCTACACGCCTACCAGCCTTTATAGGGGTTCGGGCCGACCGACTCGATCGTCTCCATGAACTCGTCGATGATCTGAGGGATTTTGTGGTAGTCCGAGATCCCCACTTCCACGAATTTCACACGATCGGATTCGAGTGCCAGGCGGTCCAGGGTCTCTGAAACCTTTCCGAGCCGGGTGTTGGCAAGCTCGCTGCCCTTGATGAAGTGGCACTGATAGTCATCACCGTGCCGACACCCGAAAAGCAGCAAACCGTCGATCCCCCGTGAAAGCGCGTCGGCGACCCATACCAGATTGACCGAACCGAGGCACCGGACCGGAATGAAACGTACATAGGGGCTCCATTTCATCCGTTTGATGCCGGCCATATCCAGCGCGGGATAGGCGTCGTTCTCACAGATGAGCGCCACCACTCTGGGCTTTTCCTCGTCTTCTTCAGGCACATGAATAGCTTTGATCATGTTGCCAATCATCGGCACCGAGTAATTCTTGAAAGAAATGATCCGCTCGGGACAGGCACCCATACACACGCCGCATCGACGGCAGCGGGTGGGATTGGGCAGAGGATTCCCCTTTTCGTCCTCATTGATGGCACCAAACGGGCACTCTTCCGTACACCGTTTACACTGTGTACACCGATTCATGTTGAACTCGGGATAGCTCATATCACCGGCCCGTGGATGCACGGCTATCCCGTTGGCGGTCGCCTCGCAACACTGGATCGCCTTCATGGCCGCGCCCACCGCGTCGTCTAACACTTTAGCGGTTTCCATAGGTTTCCGCACACAGCCGGTCGCATAGATTCCCGTCCGTCTGCTTTCATACGGGAAACAGATGAAGTGCGAATCCGGGAAGCCGTATTTGAGCGTCGGCAACTCGGGACCCTGACGATAGGCAAGCCTCAACGCCGGTGTGGCGAAGAAACCGGAATCTGGCTGCACCTCGATCATCCCTTCTTCATCCTTGTCCGGTGCATCCTGAGGCGCCTTGATCCGCGGGGTCTGCAACGGCTTGGTGGCCGGCACCATTCCGACAGCGAGAACCACCAGGTCAATCTCCTCGATCCTGATCCTCTCCGCCAGCAGTTCGTCGTCGGCCTCTACGAACAACTTGCCGCCCGATTCTCCAACCTCCTTAACACTGCCGCGGATAAAGATATTCCCGTCGTTCTGGGCTTTGCGGTAAAAATCCTCGGCCTGGCCGACCGTCCGCATGTCCTTGTAAAGGATGTAATTGACGGCTTCGGGGTCCTGCTCTTTGAGATAGGTCGCCTGCTTGAGCGACACCATGCAGCATACGGAGGAGCAGTAGGGCAGATGCTCGGGATCACGCGACCCGGCGCACTGGATGAACAGCGTATTCTTGACCTCTTTTCCGTCGGAAGGCCGTGCGATCTTCCCGCCCGCCGCCATCAACTCGAATTCGACATTGGTCACGACGTCTTTGAACTTGCCGTAGCCCAGATGGCCCAGCTTGTTCGCATCGTACGGGACCCAGCCATTGGCCTGCACAATGGCGCCGATCCGCTCCGTGACTGCATTCCCGTCAGCTTTGATCGCGACAGAAAAAAGCCCTGGACCCCCTTCGACCTTCTCGACGCTCGCCGAGGTGTACACCTTGATCTTCGGGTTCCCCGTCACAGCGGACACCAAGTCCTCGATTCCCGTGTCGGTAAGTTCCTTGTAGGGCATGGTGATCCGCTTCTTGTTCCGGGCCAGCCATCCCCCCAAGGTCGCCTCTTTCTCGACCAGAACGGCGTTGTATCCTGCCTTGGCGGTCTCCAGAGCAGCGGTCAATCCGGCCAGACCTCCTCCGACCACCAAAATATCCTTTGCATATTCCTCTTCGGCCTTGAACGCTTCGGGCAACTTGGTGTCTTTGACCTTGGCACAGGCGATGCGCAGGTTGTCCTCAGCCAGCATCTGCGTATCTTCATCCTGGGGCGGCATACTCCAGGCCACCTGCTCCCTCAGGTTCACACGCTCCACGATCGCCTCGGGCCCAAGGTTAAACACATCATAGTTCACACGCCCTGAACATGCTGCAAGCACGAAGGTGTTGACCCCTTCGCTCTCCATGTCCTGCTTCAGCATCGCCAAGCCTTCCGGTCCGCAAAGGAACGGATGATCCTTGCACGGCAGGCTGAAGTCTTCGTCAACAACCTCTTTCAACTGATCCACATTCACGGCGTCGCCAATGCCGCATCCTGTGCATATATATACGATTGTCTTCTTGTCCATCGGGTTACCTCCTCGCGATTGATTGAATGGCCTTCAGGGCTGAGGCTGTGGCGTCCTGCACACAGGAAGCGACATCAGTGGGTCTTCGAGCACACCCGGCACCGTAGATTCCAGGTTTTCCGGGCTCACAGGCAAAGAAACCATATTCGTTCCAGGAAATATCCCCGGTCACATCGGTGCTCATCCGGTTCGGAACCATCCCTGTAGCAAGAACCACCAGATCGAATCGCATACGGATCTGCTCGCTAGTCTGGGTGTTTTCGCCTTCGAGCAGAAGATCCCCTGTCTCTTCATCTTCGGTGATCACGGCGATCTTGCTCTTCACAAAGCTGACCTTTTCATCCTGCTTGACCCGTGTGTAGAAATCCTCCAAACGATCCAGGGCACGGATGTCGATGAAAAAGACCGTCGCCGCGGATTCGGGGTCCTTCTCCCTCAGGTAGCTCGCCTGCTTCATGGAGGCGAGACAGCAGATGCCGGAGCAATATGCGAGGTGATTTTCGTCCCGCGAACCGGCGCACTGGATGAAGGCCACATTCTTCGCCGGCTTCCCGTCCGACGGTCTCAGGATCCGGCCGGCGGTCGGCCCTTCCAAGGAGGCCAGCCGCTCCATCATGACATTCGTGATCACGTTCTTGTAAGTTCCAAAACCGTAATATTCGATCTTTGAGGCATCGTAGGGATCCCATCCGCCGGCCCAGACGATGGCGCCCGCTTTCAGATCGAAGCTGGTTTCCTGCATGTCCAGATCGATCGCGTCATATGCGCAGGCCTCTTTGCATTTTTGCCCCTCTTCGGTCTTCACGATGGACGGATCGAGGACGTATCGCATCGGAAAAGCGAAATCGTGAGGCAGATACGCCGCTTTCATATTGTCCATCCCGTAATTGAACGGATTGTCGATCTGCGCTTCACAGACCTCCGCGCACTTCCCGCAGCAGGTGCATTTCTCGTTGACATAGCGGGGCTTCAGGGCGACCGTCACATCATAATCCCCCTCTTTCCCGCTGATCTTGCTCACCTCGGCCATGGTAAAGAAACGGACCCGCGGATTCGCCTTCAGGCGCCGGAAATTGATCTCCAAACCGCAGTTCGGGGGGCACAGCTTCGGGAAATATTCATACAGTTGGGCTACGCGGCCACCCAGGTAGGGCCTCTTTTCGACCAAGACCACATCATACCCCGCTTCCGCTGCTTCGAGGGCGGCCGTGATCCCGCTCATGCCTCCGCCCACAACCAATATGCTCTGGTTTGTCGTTTGTACATCTGCCATTGTATCCTCCAGGGTTGAATTATTGCTTCATCTCTTCGCGCTGTATGCCCATCCATACAAAAAGCGTACTTCGTCCATATGCATCCGATGCCCCCGTTTTCCGGTCAGCGGAATGCCCATCGACCAAATACGCTTCTATTCGTTGTATTTATGGAGAGCAACCACCAGCATGCGCGCTGCTTTCCTAGTCGGCCGGATTAAGTCCTTCGGGAGACAACGCAAAGGAGCTCCATGACGGAAATGCTCCAGGCAACTGAAATGCCTGGAGCATTTTCTCAACGGTCAGCCATTACACACCGGGAATGTTCCACACGTCGCGCTTCATCATTTCCCATTCACCCTTCGCGGGATCGAAGCGGCAGTTGGCGAAGCAATGCCAGTTCTTTTCATCCATCTTCGGGGTGTCAGCCCTGAAGTAATAGCCCGGCCACCGGGTCTCCTCGCGGAAGAGCATGGTCCGGACGTGGGCGTCACCTTGCCACATTCTGTGGACGTTCTCCCAGCATCTTTCGAGCTGATAGATATCCGCAGCACCCAATTTCTCTGCATCTTCCTTCAGGAAGACGAAGAGTTCCTCGGCCCGCAGCAGGTTCGACTTGCTGGTCTTGAAGGCCGCGGTCACACCACCTGCGTATTCGTCCATGATCTTCTGGAGACGATGCATGAACTGCAGGGGCAGGATGTAATTGGGGTTGATCTCGGGGGCCGTGGTCTCTTTGCAGTGCGCTGCATAGGTGTCCAACGGGGCCAGAATCTTGGCCTTCAGTGCATCCACCTTGCCGGCATCGACCTTGGGCTCGGCACCCTTATCCACGATGTACTTGATCGCAGCCTTGCCGGCGATCCGGCCTTCAGCATGCGAACCGGAGGAGAATTTGTGGCTGGAGGCCCCGGAGGCGTCGCCGGCCGCAAACAGACCTTCCACCGTGGTCATGTTGGGATAACCCCATTTGTAGGGGGTGTTCATATCCTCGGGACCACTGACCCAGGCACCGGATGCGCCGGAGTGGGAGCCGATGAAGTACGGCTCGCAGGCCGCGATTTCCGAGTGCTTCTCTTCGGGTTTGACGTTCTGGGATGCCCAGAGATGCGCCTGAGAAATGGTCATATCCAGGAAGTCTTCCCAGGCTTCCGCCTCGAGTTCCTTCATTTTCTTCTTGAAGGCCTTCGGGTCGTCTTTGTAAGCATCTGCAATCTTGCCGATAGCTTCGGCCGTCTCCATGTACAGGGGGCCAAGGCCGGCGTCCACATCCAGCATGCCGAGATAGTTTCTCAGGTTGGCCGGGATGGGTTTGGCCAGGCCGTAGGGGGCCCAGTTCTGGAGCTCGTCCTTGCGGACGGCCATATACTCGCCGCCTTCAGCGCTGACGGCCCTGGATTTGAACAGCAGGAACCAGGCGCCGACCGGACCGTAGGCATCCTTGAAACGAACGGGGATGAAGCGAACTTCCTGGCAGGTCATCTCGGCACCGGCCTTCAGGGTGAAATAGGCGCTGGAGCCGGTGTTGAACGGCGGATACCAGGAGCGGCCGAAGCCCTCGCCGACGGACCGTGGACGGAACACGTGAACCGCACCGCCCATGGCGCAGATGACCGCCTTCGCCTTGAAGACGTAGAATTTCTCTTCACGGGTGCTGAAGCCGACGGCTCCCACGATCTTGTTGTTTTCCACCAGCGGCTCGACGATGAAAACGCGCTCGTAGATCTCGCCGCCCGCTTCCTTCATGGCGTTCTTGGCTGCTTCAGCGATGATGATCTTGTAAGATTCACCGTTGATCATGAGCTGCCAGCGGCCTTCGTGAACATACTTGCCAGCCTCGTCCGTCCAGATCTTGAGGCCCCACTTCTCGAAAAGGTGTACGGTGGAGTCGACGTGGCGGGCAATATTGAAAACCAGGTCTTCACGGGAGATTCCCATCAGGTCCTGGCGGACATAACGTACATAGTCTTCACAGGTGTTCTCGCCGTCTTTGATGCCAACATACTGGTTGATGGCAGAGAGGCCCATCGCAACGGCGCCGGACCGATCCAGAGCAGCCTTGTCGACCAACGTCACTTTCAAGCCTTTTTTCTTGGCCCAATAGGCCGCCTCGGTGGCGGCGCCGCAAGCTGCAAATCCCCCACCAACGATCAGGAGGTCGGTACTCACTTCAACAGTCTGAAAATTTGCCATAACTTACCCTCCTTAAACTACTTTATTGTGGGGACTTCCTTCAGTCCCAATGATGCCGGTTCGGTGGCCAGGGCCGGGCTGTTCAGATCATCGTGCGCAGCAAAGCCGCCCAACGGATCCGCGGTCCCTTCTTCGGTCGTCCGGATGGGGAACTTGAAGCGCTTGAGGCTGCCGTCGCGGAATTTGACCGTCCACATAATATCCTGCGAACCACGCAGAGGCACAACACTGGCACCCATCGGGATGAAGTCGGCATAGCCGCGCACGTCCATCGCCTGCTGCGGGCAGATCTTGACGCAGCACTGGCATTCCCAGCACATCGCCGGATCGCGGTTGTAGGCCTTCATCCTCTCCTTATCCAACACCATGAGGTCGTTCGGGCAAATATACATGCAAGCGGTCTTGTCCTGCCCTTTGCAACCGTCACATTTCTCAGTGATCACATAACTTGGCATTATCTACACCTCCTGATAGACAAATGAATGGATTCTACAAAGACAAGGGTGTTTACAAAAGTTGTGAATGCCACCTCCTTTCTCTTGAATACGATCTTTTTCTAGACTGCGATCTCAAGCAATCAAGGCCCAGGAACCGGTGTCGATTTCAGGTAGACAAGCCTCGCCCCACGCAGCTTCGACACTTCCCGATTCACTCCGGATTTCCCCGCTCTTGCTACAGCCCTTCCAAGGGCATCTCGTGCACAAGCAGAAAGTCTCTGCCTTGCCTGCGACCGAGCCAGCAGGGAGCAGCGTCGTAAACCGCACAGGGGCGGTACCCGGTCCTCCTTCTCCGGCGGTGGCCTGGCTGAGCACCTCCACCGCCGCACTCGCGAGGGCAAAAGCCCGGTTTGCCTCATGTTTTATAGACATCGGCAACCCTGCTGCCCCTATTTTCAATCCGCAACCCAAAAAGCCTCTCGTGCCAGGATTTCTCCCCGATACTTTGTGCTTTTTGTAACAAGCACCCTTTTATATATAAATTCCCTTTGGTGTCAAGTAAAAATGAGCCAGCCGGGAAAGGAGCCGGCGTGCCTTCTCGTTTCTAGGCCCTCTCACCCTTACTCTTGATGCTTCGCATTCGGCGGTTTTGCCGAACGGATTGATTTATCAAGATAAATATCCTGTTTTTATTCACCGGGCTCCAACGGGCATTCCACTCCTCCTTCCGCGAGACATTTTCAAACAAGAAACATGCCACTTCCCGCGATTAAAAGCGAAAAGAGGCAACCTATCGAGAGCACTACCGATCCCTGCGTCCCACCAGGAAAACTAGTGAACCGGATCGACGTTGAAAGGTGTCAGGTTTTCTTACACTTTGTCAAGCCCGCCAGTCAGGGCATGTTTCATGGATTCGTCAAGGATTGACCGGGAACAGATTCACGGATAAGATGCCACCGTGCGGTCCGGGGAATCGGCTTCATCATCGCGCCTCTTTTTCGGGTCAGAGTGTGCATTGATCACGCATCCGGCCGCTGTCGGCCCCTTTTTTCAGCAACCTCCAGTGGTCCGGATTCTGGCCGGCTCATCTTGTTTCTCCGGACGGGGCACCGCTTTGCGAAATATAGACAGGGGAGCGCCGCACGCCCTCGCATCGAAACCGAAGGGCATCCCAGGCCGTGTCCGTAGAGATGCCGTAGCATTACCAACCTGAAACATTTGGACCGCAAACCGATGATGGATGTTGTCCTCCTCGGCACGGGCACCGCCCTGCCACTATCTGATCGCGCATCTCCAGCCATTGCCGTCCGCGAGGCAGATCACCTCTTCTGCCTTGATCTCGGACCGGGCACGCTCCGGCAAATGGCCAGAGCCGGCCTGCCCTTGACCGCTCTGCGAGGGGTGTTTCTAACGCATTTTCACCCGGACCACTGCGCCGATCTGGTTCCGCTTCTCTTCGCCTTGCGCAACCCGTCTTTTGCCGCCTCCAGAACTCAAATGGTCCTCGCCGGCCCGGCCGGCCTGACAGACATGCTCTCTCACCTCGAAGCAGCCTACGCGGGCTCTACCTTACGATGGAGTGAATGCGTATCGGTCAGGGAGATCCGCCCTGAAAATGATGGAGTCTTGGCCATCGGTTCGCTGGAGATATCGACCGCATGCACCCGCCACTCTGCGCAGGGAATCAGTTACCGCATACGCTCCTCGGACGGGAAGATCCTTGTATATTCAGGCGATACAGATTATTGCGACGAGATCGTCCACCTTGCGCAGGATGCCGATATTCTCATCCTCGAATGCGCCTTTCCAGACCAGTCGCCTGTACCCGGGCACCTGACCCCTTCCTCAGCCGCCCGTATTGCCGAACAATCCGGCGCCCGGCATCTGGTGCTGACCCATTTTTATCCGGAGTGTCTGAAAACAGACATTGCCGGAGATTGCCGGCGGGCGTATAGTGGAGAGCTTACGCTTGGCTCGGATCTACTGCTGTTGAGGCTTTGAACGGCGCATCCCGCCCCGCTTCCAGTCCCAAAAGGACAGGAACAGCCTCTCCCGAAACGGGCCAAAAGGACCATTTCCGGATCAGACCAGGTTGTTTTCATCCGGAAATGATTTCCCGATAGAACCCGAGTTTCGAATCCAGAAATGAGGATTTTTGGCCAATATCAAGGAAATCTAGCGCTTGCGCGGAGACGCCCTGGTGGTCGCCGCACAAGTAAACGTGCAGATTGACGCCTAGATCGGCCCAAAAGACCATTTACGGATGGAAACCAGCTCATCGACGATAGCTTGAGGAGAAATCTCATGACAGGCAAATACAAATCATCCGCAACCATCATATCTGTCGACCAGGCCGTCGGCACCGTCCTGGCACATGACATCACGGAGATCAGGCCCGGCCAGTTCAAAGGCCCGGCTTTCAAGAAGGGGCATATCATCCGGGAAGAAGACATACGGCATTTGAAGCGTTTAGGGAAGGAACATCTGTATGTCTTGAAGCTGGGACGGGACGAACTTCATGAGGACGAAGCCGCGCTCAGGATCGCCAACGTCATCGCAGGGCCGGGTGTGAGCTTCGAAGAGTCTCCGTCTGAAGGAAAAATCGCCCTCAAGGCGGCGCGCTCTGGACTGCTGAAGATCAACGTGGAAGCCCTGGTGGAATTGAACATGACCCCGGAGATCTCCTGCTCGTCCCGCCACACGAACACCGTCGTCCAAGCTGGCGACATCCTGGCCGCCACCCGCGCTATCCCTCTCATCCTGAAAGAAAAGACCCTCATGGAAGCGCTGGAAGCGATACGAACCTATGGACCCGTCTTTACGGTCACGGCACTGGCCCAACCCCCGACCGGTCTGGTCGTGACGGGAAACGAGGTCTACACCGGTCTCATCGAGGATAAATTCGCGCCCATCCTCCGCAAAAAGCTGGCCGCCTATGGCTGTGAGATATGCAAACTCGTCTTCTCCCCCGACAAACTGGACCGGATCGTGGACGGGATCCGCTCGGTCATTCAGGCCGGCGCCCGGCTCGTCATGGTCGCCGGCGGCATGAGCGTCGACCCGGACGACATCAGCCGGCTGGCGGTCGCTGAAGCCGGAGCCGACCCCGTCATTTACGGTACGCCGGTCCTGCCCGGGGCGATGTTCCTTTACGGCCGCATCGGAGAGATCCCGATCCTCGGTCTGCCGGCATGCGTACTTTTTTACAGGGCGACCGTTCTCGACCTCGTTCTCCCGAGGGTACTCGCCGGGGAGGAGATCACGCGGCGCGACCTGGCCGTAATGGCCCACGGCGGCATGTGTCTTCAGTGTGAGGCATGCCGCTATCCCGTCTGTCCCTTCGGAAAATGACCGTGCCCCGACTCAGCCTCCTGCTTTCCTGCAAAGGCCGAAGCGCCCGATGAAACCGCGGTGTCCCGGAGAAAACAGAAGGCCGTTTCTCTTTTTGCGCCGCTATAAGCCGGTTGCAGGTCAATAGCTCCGGTCAAGGATGTAACGGTTCATTTGGAGCAGATCACGTTTTGCAGGGGAGTCAGGGAAAATCGCCAGGCAACCGGCCGCCCGCTCGACGCTTTCAGAGGCCTCTTCGCGAACGCGCTCCAGGCAGCCGCCGGTGCGCACCATCTCCAAAACCTGCAGGAAATCCGCCTCGCTCGGAAACGCTCCCTCTGGCGTGAGGCGGGTCCGAAGGGCAGCCCGGTCCGCCTCTTCCAGATCCGCAAGCGCGTAAATCAACGGCAGGGTAATCTTCCCCTCCCTCAGGTCTTTGACCACCGGCTTGCCGAATACCTTCTCCTCTGCCGTGTAATCCAGGAGGTCGTCCATCAACTGAAAGGCCACGCCCATATGGAAGCCGAACTGTGCAAGCGCCGATTCGGCCGTTTCTCCCGCACCGCTCAAAATCGCCCCGCACTCGCAGGCAGCCGAAATCAACACCGCTGTTTTGGCCTTGACGATCTCCAGGTAAGCTTCTTTCCCGATGTCCCAGTCGAAGGTATGTTCGAGTTCCAGAACCTGGCCTTCGGCCATACGGGTGGTAGTCTCCGTCAGGCGCTGGAGAAAGGGGCGATGCCCCGTTTCAAAGGCCACGGCAAAGGCCTTGGAGTACAAGAAGTCCCCTACGAGCACCGCCGCATGGTTGCCCCAGAGACGGTTGGCCGAAGGCCGGCTGCGCCGGGTCTCCGCGTTGTCCAGGACATCGTCGTGCAGGAGCGAGGCGGCGTGGATGATCTCGAAAATACCCGCCAACCGGTAGCATTCCTGAACCCGCGATCCAAGAAGCCCGCAAGAAAGAACAAAGAGGAGTGGGCGGAGTCTCTTTCCTCCTCCAAGGAGGGTGTGCCGGGATATTTCTTCGATTTTCGCTACGCGGGATCCGACGGAAAGAGCCAGTTCGGCCTCGATTTCTTCGAGGTGAAGTCTGTGCTTGTTCAGTATAGCCTGGTCTGGGTTCATCCGAAACTCCCGCTGATGGCGCATCCAGCCGCTTTAGCTGCTTTGAGATAAATGGGTAAGGTTAAATAAGCAATGAAGTCATGTCAAACCAAATCCGACTACATCGTTTCAAGAAACAATCTCGCCGACTAGATCATAGGGGTGGGCTTCGGTAATCCTGACCGGGAGGATCACGCCTTCAGCTCCCGTCCCTTTAGTGATCAGGACCTGTCCGTCGACCTCGGGAGCCATCATGGAGGTGCGCCCGCTCAGCAGAAGCTCCGTTTCGGGGCAATACCCCTCGATCAGAACCGGAAAAACGGATCCGATCAGCCCCTGCTTGGCCTTCTTCGCCATCCGGGACTGAAGCTGCATTACCTTGCGGCGCCTCTCGACGGCGATCTTTTTGGGCACAATGCCCGTCCTGATTCTCGCCGCTCGCGTGCCACTCTCCGGACTGAACGAGAATACACCGAGATGATCGAAACTCGTCTCCTGTACAAAGCGGAGCAGATTCTCGAAATCCTGCTCCGTTTCTCCCGGGAAGCCCACCATGAAGGTCGTACGGATGGCGATACCGCGCTTGACGGAGCGGATCCGCCCGATCAATTCCCACGGACTTTCTCCGCCGCCCCCTCGCCCCATGGCACGAAGCACGGCGGGGCTGACATGCTGGAGGGGAATATCCAAATAAGGGCAGATTTTTTCCTCCCCTTCGATCAATTCCAACAATGCATCGGTAATCCCTTCGGGATTGCAGTACATCAGCCGGATCCAGGCAAGCCCATCCACCTTGACCAGACGCCTCAGGAGCCGCTCCAACCCCCCGCGCTCCAAACGATCGCGCCCGTAAGCCGTGATATCCTGGCCGACGAGGTTGATCTCCTTGACGCCGTCTGCGACCATCCGCTCCGCTTCGAGGACCAGAGAATCCAGGCTGCGGCTGCGAAGAGGCCCCCTCAGGCGGGGTATGCAGCAGTAGCTGCAGCGATGGGAGCACCCTTCAGAGATCTTGAGATAGGTGCTGAAAAACGGCGTCGTCCGGATGCGCGGCACGCCGTGGTCCGCCTGGTAGCGGGGCGGACCGATCAGGAAAAGAGGCCCTTTTTGAGCCTCCAGGGCGCTCAGCACTTCCACGATTCGGTGGAATTCTCCGGTACCCACCCAAGCGTCCACCTCGGGGATTTCCCGGGTCAGCTTGTAGCCGTACCGTTGCACAAAACACCCGGTTACGATCAGGTTTCTGAAGGTTCCCAAGGCCTTCTCGCGTGCTGCCTCAAGAATGGTTCCGATCGCCTCTTGCACAGCCTCCTGGATAAAACCGCAGGTGTTGATCACCACCGTTTCGGCCTCGCCCAGGGTCTCGGTCAACCCGCAGCCGCCTGCCTGCATCAAACCAAGCATATGCTCGGTGTCGACGAGATTTTTTGCACAGCCGAGGCTGATGCAATACACCCCATGATGGTCCAGTGGCCGATTTTTCATAGCGATGGCCATCCTCAGCGCACTCGCTCGACCTGCTCCAGAAGTCTTAAGACATCGAGCTGATTGACGATATCGGTAAAAAGCTCGCTCATGACTGCATCGGCCTGCTTCCGGCCGATGATCTTCAGCCTTTCGGAGTGGCCGCTGATCCGCTGCGATGCCAAAAAGCGCCCGTTTTCCTCGACTCGAGCTTCATAAACCGCCCTGGCAATCCACCGCCGGTCAACAAAGTCCAGAGAGCACTCCTCGACACGGATGATGAGTTCCAGCGCCCCCGGTACACGCTCCGTCCGCACGTCCATCCCGAGATTCTCCAATTTCTTTGTGAAGGCCGCAGTGAACAGCTCGCGCAGATCATAAAGCCCCTGTTTGAAGCCGGGTTCCCCGTAGCGGGCATAGCTGAAGGAGACCTTCCCTGAAAAATGCTCATACTGTTTGGCCGCGCCCTTTCCCAGAATCTCCGGGACCGTGCGCCCATCTTCCACCAACAGCGCCATGCTCCGCCCCGACAGGGCATTGGAGCCAGGGGGAAGTTCATAGTGCACTTTCAATTCAGCAAGCGTGCTGCACCCCGAAGCCGCGAAGCAGATCAAGAGCGGCAGCACCCAAAAAAACCAGGCTTGATTTCTCTTCAGCATTTGCATACTCTCCCTATGTTCAATCCCGATTCCACCTCGGAAAACGTGGTCTTGGCAGCGTGTTGAAAAATCCGTTTTACGCAGGCTGTTTTTCTTCAACCTGAAACGCCGTCGGCCTCTGCGGCTCGCGTGGTCTGTCCATGCCCGAAAGATCGAACAATCAGCCCCCGCTTCCCGATTCCCGGACAGCCATCGGAACCAGCCTTGCATCTCCCTCTCCTGAATTCGGTCCCGCCGACGAAGCCCTTTTTCGCGAAGCGTGGGACATCGCCAGAGACCGCCATGGTAGAGAAATCACCTTCTATCTCCCCGGAATGATACGCTTCCACGGCTTCCGCGGCCGATATCCCGCCCTCTCCATCACAGGCAGCCGCTGCGAGTTGCAGTGCCTCCACTGCGCAGGAACACTCCTCCAACCGATGCTCAAGGTCGATGAGCCCGAGGAGTTGTTGCGCCGCGGCCGTCTGCTCGCTGTGAACGGGAACCACGGTATTCTCCTGACCGGTGGATCCAACCGGAACGGCGAACTGCCCTGGAACCGCTATCTAGACGTCATCTCGTCCCTCGGACGCGAAACAACCCTGCACCTTTCGGCGCACACGGGCTTCCCGGACCTCCGCACCGCCAAGGACCTCAAGGCCGCCGGCATCCGTCAGGCCCTCCTCGATGTCATGGGAGATGAAAAGGCCGCAACAGAGGTTTATCGGCTCCCAGGACTCCACAAGGTCATCGAGGCCATCGAAGCCGTCAAAAAGAGTGGCATCGCCTGGATTCCGCACATCGTGGCCGGGCTCTATTTCGGCCGCATCGATTCAGAGCATCGAGCGCTCGAGATCATTCGCCGCTACCATCCCACCGTGTTGGTCATCGTTGTGCTCAGCCCGCTCAAAGGGACCGCCATGTCAACCGTCAAACCGCCTGCCCCTTTGGCGATCGCGCGTCTCATCGCCTCCGCCCGGCTCCTCATGCCGGATGTCCCCATCGCCCTCGGGTGTGAAAGACCTCGCAATCGCGAGGGCACATCCCTCGAGTGTCTCGCCCTTCGCGCCGGCATCACCCGTATGGCGGTCTGGTCCGAAGAAGCGGTCGAGGAGGCGCTGGCACTCGGCCTGCACCCGCGTTTCCAGGCAACGTGCTGCTCCGTCGACTATCGAACCGCCTTCAGTTCCCCAGACCCGCACCCGTCCATCTCCGTCGGCCGGAATCCGGCGCACACGACCTCCTGACTTCCCGGAGCGTCAAGCATGCCTGCGGTTGGCCTCGATCACCCACCAGTCTGCCACAGACATCGGGTTTTTGGAAGATCTTAAGAACCCCGCGGAGATTCCCATGCCAAGCCCTTATCCCCTCCGGCACAAGCAAGGCTCCACGATTCCATCCCCGCCCGTGCGCAAACCCCTCTCTTTATGAAGGCACACCTAACGGCATGGCCCTAAGCCGGCCGGCCCCGCGACAAATGATCCGTCCTCAAGCTGGGAGTGATGCTGTTTCCCGTTGACATCCTTCACTCGATTTTATAGGCTTTCCATGAACTTGTGTCCATCCGGAAAACCTTTTTCACAGGGTTTTCAGACGTTGATCCCTCATTGCTGTCCATCTGGAAATGATTCCGGCTAGTACCCCGTTTCCAACCCGGAAATGAGGATTTTTGGCCAGCATCAAGGAAATCAATCGCTTGCGCGGAGGCGCCCTGGTGGTCGGCGCCCAAGCACCCGCACCATGCCGGCACAGCCCAAACGGTATGGCCGAGAGGCGTGGGAGTTTTTAACAGGCAAACAATCTTTAACCTTCTACAGTCTGGAGAGCATCTTATGATAGACACGACAATGCTTTTGAACGACGTAGAGTTTGCAAGGCAAATGCTTGAAAAGGAAACACTCAGCCATTCGGACATTGTTTTTACTCTACGCAATCTATTGAAATTCAAGTATTATCCTGTAGCCGTCAAATTTTTCTTTTCAGAAGAAGAACTCGAAGATTATAAACAGCAGGCCGATTATAAAGAAGCGCTTCACCCTTTTACTTTGTGTCACTACGTTGCGGCTTCCCGACAAGGCGGCGAAATCACTCTCAGCACCAAGGAAAAAACCGGATGTTCAAATGCGAAATATGTTCTTGGATGGAAAGAACTGGATGAATCCGAGATCAAAGGGCACCTGAAATATACCCAAAACCTGGAACAGGCCGAGCGCTTTGTTAAAACAAAGAAACGCCTGCCGCCTGGATTGCTCGCCTTTGCCACAGCCCCCTTGCACAAAAGCCCCTTCGTACCGGACGTCATTCATGGCATGTCCGACGTCCTCCAGTCCTATCACTTGGGAAATGATTGGTGCGCAGCTTTCGACACGCATCCTTTTCGTATGACCATGAGCATGAATTCTTCTGTCTGCCACGGAATTGTTCGATGTTACGTGACACAGGAACCCAACATCACCCCGATGTGCAGCAGCAGCTACACCTCTGGCAAGACCGAACAGGGGGAAATCAACTGGATCTGGCCCGGTTCACACCTTGAAAGAACGGTCCGATGGACCCTTCAAAGAACCCTCCGTGACGGCGGCGCCTCATTCCCCCGCACGGGAGAAACCTATCCCGGTTTCAATATCTGCAAACTCTGTCCTTTGATCGCTTGGAAAAAGCCCAAAAAACAAGCATAATCAACCTCCTTCCGCCGGCCTTCCCACCCATCGGCAGGCCGGCATCATCCCGTTGAGGCAGCGGGGCCTCGGAAGCGACCGCCCCAGCGATCCCTATAGAGATCAACGATCGAGTGCAACGCACTTTTCTGTTTCAAACCGCCTTTTCTAGGCTCTTTTTGTGACAGGACCATGTTTGTCTGCGCCCGCGAACAGGAGCGCCCGGAGGTACCGCAATGGAGCGATTGAAAGACACTTCGATGCCAGCCGTTTTCCAGCAACAGGTCCGCAAGTACGGCGACCGCACCTGCGTTTCGTACAAGACAGGGGGCCGGTATGTGGACATCTCCTGGAACCGGATGAACACCATGGTCCGGAACCTCGCCGCCTTCCTGATCTCCAGAGGCATCGAACCAGGGGATCGGGTGGCCATCTTTTCCCCCAATCGGTATGAATGGTGGGTGAGCGACCTGGCCATCCTCTCCATCGGCGCCGTAGACGTCCCGATCTATGCCACCAACTCCGCCGAGGAGGCCTATTATGTGCTGCAGCACTCCGAATCCAAAGGATGCCTGGTCGGTGCGGCAGAACACCTGCAGAAGATCATGCAGATCCGGGACCGTCTCCCCGGGTTGGAGTTCATTGTAGCCTATGACACCGCAGAAGGGTTCGGCCCGGATGTGCTCAATTTCGACCAGGCGCTGCAGGAGGGCGAAAAAAAGGGCCGGAACGACGTCTTCGAATCAAGGCTGGCCGCGGTCAAACCCTCCGACGTAGCCACCATCATCTACACCTCGGGCACCACCGGTCCCCCCAAAGGCGTGATGCTCTCTCACGACAATTTCGTATCCAATGTGCGTCAGGCCCTGGCGGATTTCTGGGACCTCGTGTCGGACCAGGACGTCCTCCTGTCCTTCCTGCCGCTCTCCCATTCCCTGGAGAGAACCGCCGGGTATTACATGCCCATTGCATGGGGCGCCCAAGTGGCCTTCGCCGAAGATTTTTCCAAGATTCAGGAGAACATGGTGGAGATCAAACCCACCTGCATCATCAGCGTACCGAGGTTTTACGAAAAGATCCACTCCGGCATCCTCGCCAAGGTCGGCGAAGCCCCGGCCACCAAGCAGGCCCTTTTCAAATGGGCCATTGAAACCGCCAGGCTGAACCTGCCTTACGCATGCACCCAGAAACCGCCGAAGGGGTTTTTCGCCTTGCGTTACCGTTTGGCGGACAAGATCATCTTTTCGAAGCTGAAGGCCGTGCTCGGCATGGATCGCCTGAGATTCGCCGTGTCCGGTGGCGGCGCGCTGTCTGTCTCCGACGCGGAGTTTTTCCTCGGCATGGGAATCACGGTACTGGAAGGCTTCGGACTGACGGAGACAACCCCCATCACCAACGTGAACCGCTTCTGTCTTATCAAACCAGGAACCGTGGGCCCGCCAGTGCCGGAAACCACCGTCAAGATTTCACCCGAGGGGGAGATCCTCATCAAGGGGCCGCAGGTTATGCTTGGTTATTATAAGGATGAGGCTGCGACTCGTGAGGCTTTTACGGAGGACGGGTTCTTTCGGACAGGGGATCTCGGCACCGTGGATGCGGAGGGCTACCTTTCCATCACGGGCAGGATCAAGGATATTATCGTCACCGCCGGCGGCAAAAATATCGCCCCCAGAAATATTGAAAGCCGGTTGATGGAGTCCCCCTTTATCGAGCAGGTGGCCGTGATCGGAGAAAAAAGGAAATATCTCTCCGCGCTGATCGTCCCGGCCTTCGAAGAGCTCAAGAAATGGGCCCGGACCAATCAAGTGTCCTTCACAGACCACGAGGATCTCATCCAGAATCAACCCGTGGTCGACCTTTACACGCGCGAAATCGAACGCCTCATGGCTGACTTCGCCCGGGTCGAACAGATCCGCAAGTTCCGCCTGCTGCCCCACGAATGGACCCAGGAAACAGGCGAGATGACCCCGACACTTAAACTGAAGCGAAAAATCCTGGAAGAAAAATTTCAGGGAGAAATCGAGAAGCTTTATCCCCCAGAGGCCCCGTCACCTCCAAGGAAATAGAGATCTGAGCCCCCCTTTTACGGCCGGCCGGCATCCTGCCTTTCCGAAGGGTCCTGGATGCCGGCCTCCCGGAACCCCTTCCTTCGCAGCCGGCAGCTGTCGCACTCTCCGCAGGCCCGGCCGTCCGGCAGTGGATCGTAGCAGCTGTGGGTCAGGCTGTAATCCACACCCAGTTCCAAGCCCTTCAAAATGATTTCCCGTTTGGTCATATGTAATAAAGGCGCGTGGATCCGCATCTTCAGCCGCCCTTCCACTCCAGCCTTGGTGGCCAGCAAGGCCAGCCTTTCGAAGGCCGACAGGTACTCCGGCCTGCAGTCCGGATAGCCGCTGTAATCGATGCTGTTGGCCCCGATGAAGATATGCGCAGCCCCCAGCACCTCGGCCCAACCCAAGGCCAGAGAAAGAAAAACGGTATTCCGTGCAGGGACATAGGTGATGGGAATCTCATTAGGGATTTGATCTTCCTGACGGCCCTTCGGGACCCTGAGGTTGTCTGTCAGTGCCGACCCGCCTATTCCCGCCAAATCGACACGCAGGACCTTGTGCTCCTCGGCGCCCAATACAGAGGCAACCTTGCGTGCAGCCTCCAGTTCCACCTTGTGTCGTTGTCCGTAGTCAACCGTTAAACTGTATACGTCGAAACCTTCTTCAAGGGCAATCGCCATCACAGTCGTCGAGTCCAATCCGCCGCTTGACAGCACTACTGCCTTGCGCCCTGCATCCATTTTACATCTCCCAGGTTCGGTCAGGATTCCGCATGATCGGAATGTTATAAAAAAAGCCCGCCTCCTTAAAACAGGGCGGGCTTCTCTAACCGTCGAAGGGCCGGTTCGACCCCCAAAACGATCCTGCCTACTTCTTGTCGATTGACTGATAGTAGTTGATCAGGATCTGGGCGACTTCCGGGCGTGAGAACTCGGGAGGCGGTGCCTGCCCATTACCCAGCATCTCACGGACCTTGGTGCCGGAAAGGAGAATGAAATCATCCTTGGTGTGGTCCGGTACGTCGCGCATCATAACGATCTTGTTCAATTTCTTCGACCAGGCTGTGTGGTCCGCCCGGTAGATGTCGAGCAGGAGGGCGTCTTTCGGGATCTCGTCGAAGATCGTCTGAGCGTCAAAGGGGCCGTAGTAGTCGCCGACTCCGGCATGGTCACGCCCGACGATCAGGTGCGTACAGCCGCAGTTCTGGCGGAATACCGCGTGCAGCAGGGCTTCCTTCGGACCGGCATACAGCATGTCGAACCCATATCCAGTAACAAGCACCGTATTCGGCGGGAAATACAGTTCGACCATCTTCCGGATGCAGGCATCGCGGACATCCGCAGGGATATCACCGGCCTTCAGCTTACCGAGGAGCATGTGGATCAGGATGCCGTCGGTCTTGAGGTCGTTGTAAGCCATGCGGCAGAGTTCCTCGTGGGCCAGATGCATCGGGTTCCGGGTCTGGAAGGCGACGACCTTTTCCCAGCCGAGTTTGCCCATCATCTCACGGATCTCATAAGCCGTCTTGAAGGTATCCCCGAAGTCCTTATCGAAATAGGAATAGTTCAGCACTTGAATCGGTCCGGAAATGACCGTCCTTCCAACCGAGTTGAAGGCCTTTACCCCGGGGTGGTTCTCGTCTTCCGTCCGGAAGATCGACAGCGTCATTTCCTTCATCTGCTCGGGGGTGAACTCTTCGATGGCTTCCACTTCCTGGATCGCCAGGACCGGGTTGCCGGCGACGTTCGGGTCTCTGAGGGCGATCTTCTTCGCGCCTTTGACAGCGGAGGCGTCCGGCACGACATTCACGATCGGCACAGGCCAGAACAGCCCGTTCTTCAGCTTCATGTCCTTCGCGACGCTCATCGCCTCTGCGGCGTTCATGAATCCCGTCAGGGGATTGAAATAACCGCCCCCCATCATGACGGCATTGCCGGCTGCGGCCGAACTGACCACGATGGAAGGCAGGCTCTCGGCTTCCTTGGTTAACTGGGCGCGCTTTGCGTCGTCCATGACATACAACGGATTCAGTTTATCGGATCCATGCGGCTTAATCATCGTTTCCTCTCCTCTGGGTTTAGTTGGTGATTCCCTGCCAAAAAAGCATCGCTACAAACTCGGTGTTCCCCGCCAAAACCGGTCATTGTAACCCCTTTGCATTGGCGCAAGCTTGGATGCTCCAAGCGAACCCGCTCCTCGTGCGCACCGGCTGCAGGCGGATCAAAGCGGTTTTGGCATGAGCTGCCAGTTTATGCAACCGGCAAGGCCTTTTCCTGCCAGCCGGCGGCTTCCTCCGTCCACTTCGATATGATCAAACGCCCACCTGCTCAGTCTCGACGCGCTTTACCGCAATCCCTGCCGGGTCAGGACCAGCATGTCCAATTGTAACGTGCGAGGAATACCAAAAGTTTCGAGCCGTGTCAAGAAGGTATTTGTTCAAATTTTCACAAAAGCCGTGCGTCTTCAAAATTTAACTCGTGTCCATCCGGAAATGAGAATATTTTCTTCACACCCTTCGGGTGATCGGTCCTACCGCTGCCAAGTGGGCCGCGGTTTTCACAATACCGATGAAATCCAGCACTTGCTCGGAAGCGGCCTATAGATCGCCGCCCCAGAAAACAACAGATTGACGCCCGAGTTGGAAAAAAGACCGTTTCCGGAAGGAAACTCACCACCGGTTCAGAATATCCTGTTCCCGGTGCCTCACCTCCGCTTCCAGGACTGAATGAAAAGACCTGCAGATCGATCTCAAGGGCCTCATCATGACCCGCCAACCCATTCCGGGATCATCCTCCAACAGAAACGTGCAAAGACTGGCGCTGTCGATCCTGATCACCCGGGAAGTCCTGCCGGCAACACCCCTGGATGATCAGCGACCGGGCTACTCAAAACCCTTCAATAAAGCAACTTTACTCGGAAAACGTCACTCGGCATCGTCGATCCCTTGCATTCGAAACCCTTCCCACCAGACCTCATCCCAAAGACCGGTATATGGCGAAGACCGGTGTTCACAATAACATGTGCAGTCTCTCCTTCCGCTCTGTTCCTCCTAGGCTGAGCAATTTTTTCTGCATCGGAAAAAAAGCAACAAGATTTTGTGCTTTCACTTCCAAGGGCTATGTTAATGCCCAAAACAGGCAATATTCAACACAAACGGTACCATTATTGCAGCAATAAAAAAAGCATACTTTGAAGAAAGGAGACTATACATGAGACATGCAAATTGCAGCCTTTGTATTATTATCGCCAAATTGTGTCTATTTTTTTTGGTTCTAATTTATGGCGAAAGTGTTGTCAATGCTGAATACAATATCCAACAAGATGAAGAAGATTCAATCAGATCTACAATATTGCATTTGTTTGAAATGAGAGATATGTTACTAATAACAGGTGTAGATGAGGGATATAATTTTCCGATAACCGAGGCTATGGGGAGGAAATTTTCAGGCGATGAATACAAAACGACACTTATAGATTTATATAATACAATAAAAGAAGAAGACGAAATTGAATATATATGGTCACAATCGGAAATTATCGATATAATCATAACGAAAAAAATCGGCAGAATGATATATATCAAAGTTCGAGAGAAAAACAAAATGCAGAGCCGGCTTATTCATTCACCTAATTTTGACGCTCCACTGACTGTAACTGTTATGGATCATGTGATGATCATAAAGAAGTCAATGAGAAATTACGATGTTATCTACGATCAACAACATGATGAAATCTTCTATTCAAACTTAAATGACAAAAAAGATGTAACTTACCCAATTGTACCGGATACACCAGATGCCAAGATACAGCTAGATGAATATATGGAAAACAATCCTGATGCTGTCGAACCTCTAGTATTACCTCCCCTGGAAATTCCATTGCATCATCAAATGAGTGAAACCCATGCCAAAAGTGAGGAAATGTTAAATCACGAATTGGAAATTTATCCATACAATAGGGCATCGGCAGTGAATTATGCTATAGCTTATGCCGAAAGTTGTAACCCCTATTACGGACACCCATTACAAAAGGATTGCACCAATTTTGCATCACAATGTCTTTATGCTGGCGGTTGGTTTATGACAACCGGATGGGATAAAAAAAATATTTTAGAATGGTGGTTTGAAAAAAGCGGTGCAGGTAACATATGGACTTACACATGGAGTGCAGCCGATAATTTGGCATGGCATATGTATTTTAGGAATCGGGCATACAATGTCACTACAACCTGTGATATTCAATTGGGTGACGTAGTAAGCGCTGATTGGAATAATGATTATATTATCGACCATCAAATGATGGTAACCAAGAAAGAAGGCTGCGTAATATATTTAAGCTATCATTCCAAAAATACTTTGAATAGATCGTTTTATGATATAGTTAAAAATGCACCAAATGCATGGTATTTCGGTTGGCATATTCTCCGAAGTGAATATTGGTAGGTGTTATAGATTCATCCGGATGTATTACGGATTTCTAAAATTTTCACAAAAGCCCTGCACCTCCACACCATACTCACCACTGGTTCAGCATATCCTGCCCACGGCGCCTGACCAGCTCTTCCTGAAGCGAATGGAACCGCCTTCCGATGGATCTCAAGAGCCTCATCATGACCCGGTAGCCCATTTCGGGATCCTCCTCGAACACCCGTGAAAGGCAGGCGCTTTCGATTTTTATCGCCCGGCAGGTCCTGCTGGCGCAAAACGCCGAATGCATATGCCGGTAAGGCGGGACCATACTCGACCAGCCGAAGATCATGCTCGTCTCCAACGAAGAAAGTGGAAACGCTGCTGAGCCGGCTGTCTTGGACGGCTCCCCCATCAGGGTCACCTCACCTTTCTCCACCGCCCACAGATGCTTAGCATCCGTCCCGATACCAAAAAGTTCATCCCCCCTTTTGAATTCAGACTCCTCGCAGCACCCTCGCAAGGCTGCGAGCCGGTCATCGTCCAATCCCCTGAAGACCTCCACCTCCTCCAAAAAATCAAGGCTGACCATCCGACCCTCCTGCTCTCGGAAAACGGTTGTCTTGAATACCGCAGTTGTCAGGCCCCGGCCCGTAAAAACTGAATTTCCTGAATCCTTTGCAGCACCGAGCGCTTGAAGAGCGGGCGGCGTGCAACGCTACCAACCACCCCGACCACGGGGTGACGCTCCGCACTGCACAGCCCGGCTTAAAGCGATTCGAACACGCATGGGGAAAACTCAAACAGAGGGGAGCGGCAAAACCGTCCCCCACTCCTGCAATTGGTCAAAGCGCCTGCTCACCACGGCCGCGAGATTCGACATCACCGTATAACCCAACCGGTAGTCCTGCTCTGAGAGCCTGGTCAGGTCATCCTTCATGAGCATCAATATGTCGCAGCGTTCCGAGTTGCAGTATGCCGACAGGCTGTATCTGTAGGGCGGCATGAAACCGGACCAGCCCAGCGACTCACCGGACGAAATGGACACGACAAGGTTTTCGGTTGAGCGTTTCCGGCCGGGGAGATTGAAAAAAAGGCCCACCTCGCCTCGTTCCACGATCCAGATCCTGTCTGCGATCTCGTCTTCCTTGAAAAGCCTCTCACCCAAAGCATAGGATTTCGGCTGGCAACTCTCCTGAATGAGCAGCAGCCGAGGCTCATCGAGGCCCCTCAATAAATCGACTTTACCCAGAAAATCGACACTCGGCATCGTCAACCCCTCGCATTCGAAATCTTTTTCCGCCAGCCCTCACCCCCTAGACCGGTAGCGGTTGACACAAACCAGCCCGCTTCAAACGGGATGAGACAACGCCCTGGTCCCGGCACTCGATCTGACGATCAGTAAAACAGTTACGGGACTGGAGACAGAGGGCACCCGGGTCAATCTTTATCGACGTTGTAGCAAAGCAGACCGCAGTCGAGGCACCGTTGGCTTTCCGCGAGCGCGGTTTCCTCTGTGAGCACCTGGTCCACCTCCACAAAGGATTGAACGCGCACGTCAACCGGCAATTCCTCCATTGTGCACCGGGGTTTGGGCTCGATACCCGGCACCGATTCGAAAATGGTTTTGTCGATCATTTTTCGACCCAGTTCCTGCTGGCCTGCATGCACCTCCTCCCCCATGACATACTGATGAATCGAACGCGCGGCCCTCCGCCCGCCCCCGATGGCCTCCACCACCAGCGAGGGCCCCGTTGCGGCGTCTCCCGCTGCGAAGATATAAGGAATGCTCGTCTGCGTGGTGTAGGGGTTCCCCTCGATCGTGCTCCAGCGTGTAGTCTTCAGCTGCGCCAGACGGTCCTCGGTTTTCTCCTTGAACCCGATGTCAGGCGCCTGGCCGATGGCCGTGATCACCATATCCGTTTTCAGAAGGGTCTCAGACCCTTCGACGGGGACGGGTCTTCGCCTCCCGCTGGCATCAGGCTCTCCAAGCTCCATCTTCAAGTACTCGAGATGCGTTACTTTACCGTTCTCATCCCCCACCACCCTGACCGGGGCGCATAGAAAAAGCATCTCGATCCCTTCGTGATCGGCAGCCTCGATTTCGATTTCGTTGGCCGGCATCTCCTTGCGTGTACGCCTGTAAACGAGATAGACTTTCTTGGCCCCTTTCCTCACCAGGGTCCGGGCGCAGTCGATGGCGGTATTCCCGCCCCCGATGACCGCCGCCGTCTCACCGATCTCCACGGGCGCACCCCCGGCCATGCGGCTCAGGAAATCGATCCCCGTGTAACATCCAATGAGATCCTCTCCCTCGACCCTCAACCTGGAATCCTTCCATGCCCCGATCCCCATAAATATGGCGTCATAACCGACGGCGACCAAGGAAGCCAAGCTGAAATCCAACCCGAAGGTCACGTTGGTGCGAACCTCGATCCCGAGATTGATGATGCCCTCTATCTCCCAATCGAGCACCTTCTTCGGGAGGCGGTACTCGGGGATGCCATAGCGCAGCATACCACCGAGCTTCGGCATCGCTTCGAAAATCGTCACCTCGTGTCCGAGGCGGGCCAGGAAATAGGCGCAGCTCAACCCTGCCGGCCCCCCACCGATCACCGCGATCCGGCGGTTCGTGGGCGGCGCCTTGCTGATGGGCAGGCGTTTTCCGGAATGCATCTCGTAGTCGGCCACAAAACGCTTCAGTTGATTGATCGAGACCGGTTCATCCTCGATGCCCCGCCGGCACTGATTCTCACAGGGGTGTGGACAGACCCGTCCGCAGGCGAGCAGCAGCGGGTTGCGCTCGCGGATGGTGTGGACGGCGCCCTCGTAGTCGCCTTCACGGATTTGATGGATATATCTCGAGATATTGATCTCCGCCGGGCAGGTCTGCCGGCACGGCGCCAGGCACTCATCCGACCGGTTGAAATGGAGCAGGCGCTCCGACATGGTCTTGACCCGGATGATGCCCTTGGGGCAAATCCTCTGGCAGGCACCGCACCCCACGCATTTCGATTGGTCTACAACGGGCAGGCCTTCCGGCCCCATGCTCAGCGCCCCGAACTGGCACGCCCTGACGCAGTCGCCATGCCCCAGGCACCCGATCTCGCACAGGCGCTTGCCTCCGTACAACATCGCCTCCGCGTGACAGGTGTTGACCCCCAAATAGAGGAATTTGTTGTCCGCGCGATCCCCACCGGTGCAGAAATTGAGGGCCCGCGCCGGCTCCGCGAGCCCCGCGTCGAGGCCCATGATGGCCGCCACCTTGCGGGCGGACTCCGGCCCACCCACGATACAGGCGCTTGCCGGCGCTTGTCCCGCTACGATGGCCACAGCCGCAGCCGTACACCCGGCATACCCGCAGCCCCCGCAGTTTGCTCCCGCCAGACATTCTTCCACCAACTCGATCCTGGGGTCCTGCTCGACATGAAAAACCCTTGATGCCAGGCTCAAGAGAAGGCCGCACATGGTGCCCAAACCCAGCATGACCAAAGCCCCTTGAATCATCTTGTCCGCTCCTTTTCCTTTGTTTACTCGATAGCCCCTCGTTCGTACGTTCCGCCCTCAGGAACCGTTCTGCCGGCCAAGAACTGGGCATAGAGTCCTCTCCATAAGAAGGCCCTCCTCGTCCGGGGGTCGATCTGCGGGCATCGCTGGTCTGTTTCAAAAATCGTTCATTATTCAGAGATAAGGGCGGGCAGGAAAGACAGACATTATCAAGATGAAGGACCGCCCCTATATTGTCGATGGATGACCCGATAAGTGATATCTGGGAGATTAAAGACCCGGGGGGTTTTTGTCAAGCGTCGCTTGGAACCCCGTCCGGCCGCAGAAGCGTAAGGCATCGGCGAGGTTATCCGGCCCATACTCGAACCCTCATTCAACCGCTTGCTTTCGCGCCATCCTTCTGCCTGGCAGAGAACAGAGGAATGAATGATTCCAATGCGTTGAAGAACAAATCCACGGGGCTCCCGGAAGGCCGCCGAGGAAAAAGGGGAAACACGGATTCATTCCCGGGAAGAGGTGAAAGGGACCGGTCGGAGGCCGGCCCATCGAGAACTTCCTTCAAGGCAGACCGTGCGCCTCCCTCCAGGGAGACGTGCACTCTCAAAGGAAAATCTTCCCAACGCCCGGCCTTCATCCGGGCAGATTCGGAAATACTCATCCAGCGTGCAGATTGACGCAGAGATCGGGCAAAAAGACCATTTCCGGACGGAAACTACCTCAGTTTGTGGTCCATCGCCCACTGACCCACTTCGATGGGGCTTTTCAGGACCGTCACCCCGGCGGCCTTCAAGGCATCCGCCTTTCCCTGGACAGTCCCGGCCGACCCCCGGACAATGGCCCCAGCATGTCCCATGCGTTTGCCCTGCGGAGAAAACCGGCCGGCGATATAGGCGGCGACAGGTTTGGTCATTTGGCCGGCGATATACTCCGCAGCCCTTTCTTCCTGCTCCCCACCGACCTCCCCAACGATAATGACCCCGTCCGTCTCCTTGTCTTCCTGGAAAAGCTTCAGAATGTCCGGCAGGTTCGTCAAGGCGACCGGGTCGGCCCCCATCCCGACCACCGTGCTCTGTCCGACCTCTTTTTGGGAGAGGATGCCGGCAAACTCATAGGAGAGCGTACCGCTGCGGGAGATGATCCCTACCCGTCCCGGAGAGAAAAGCGAAGCGGGCATAATTCCCATCTTGCCCTTGCCCGGGACGAGGATGCCCGGCGTCGTCGGCCCCAGGGCAAAGACCCCTTTCTCGCTGGCATAGGCCCGCATCCTCATGACGTCGTGCACCGGCACATGCTCCGGAACAACCACAATAAATTTTACGCCCGCATCAACGGTCTCATAAAAGGCATCCAGCACGAACGCAGCCGGAACGAAAAAAACAGAGGCGTTGGCTCCGGTTTTCTCGACAGCCTCCGCCACGCTGTCGAACACCGGCAGCCCCTCCACGGTGGACCCGCCTTTTCCCGGGGTGACACCGCCGACCACCGCCGTACCATATTCGAGCATCCAATAGGTCTGTACCTGCCCGATCTTGCCTGTAATCCCTTGAACAATCACCCGGGTGTCGCCGTCAAGTAAAATACTCATGAGATTCTACCTCTTCCCACTTTAAAAATACCCGTCAAAACATCGGTGGAGCCGTCCTCACGAATCGACGACCCGGAAAAACACGGGTCGCGCCCTTCCGCGGCCGCTGCCGGATATCACCACCAAACCCACCGGTCACTTCCCGGAGCCCACCAGTTCGTACAACCGCTCCACAGCCGCTTCGGAGGCAGGATCCGTCACCACGTGCACCCCTGCCGAGCGAAAGATTTCCCAGGTCTCCTCCTGATGATTCCCGAGCGCCTTCGCCACGATCGGAAGGCCAACCCTCTTTTCCTGGATATAACGCACGACTCCTTTGGCCCCTTCGTGGATCGGATTGATCCCGCCGTATATATTGATGAGAATACCGCGCAAACCGTCCTTCATCATCAGCAGTTCCATGCAGTTATAGAGCAGTTTGTCGGTGATCCCCCCGCCGGTTTCGAGAAAATTGGCCGGCCTCAGCCGCTCACCGATGATATCCATCGTGGCCATGCCCAGGCCCGCCCCCGAAGAAATCAGGCCGATATCTCCATCGAGGTCGACGTAGGTTACGCCGATTTCCTTGCCTTTGCGCTCCAGCGCATTCTCGATGCGGCCGATCAGGTTCGGAAGGGAGTAGCGCCGGATGCGTGAAAGGGCCGAGTTGTCGACCTCGAGAACGGCATCCACGGCCAGGACCCCGCCGTTGGCAAGCACCACGAGAGGATTGATCTCGACGATGACGGCCTCGAGCTGGGTAAAAATCTTGTAGAGCTGAACGATCACATCCGCGCAGGAGACGAGCAAACGCTGCGAAAGCCCCAGCCCCCGCAGAAGGGTCCTCGCCTGATAGGGATGAAAACCGAACTGCGGATCGACCTTAACGGAAGCCACCTTTTGGGGCGACTTGCGCGCCACTTCCTCTATTTTGACACCACCTTCCGTGCTCGCGACAATCACGGGAAGACCCGAAAATCCATCGATGGTAATCCCCAGATAGAGCTCCTTTTCAACCGCCGCCATTTCAGCGATCATGATCTTGCGAACGGCCAGACCTTTGACATCCATGTTCAGGATGTTGCCCGCGATCTCTTCCAGTTCATCTGGGGAATTTGCGACCTGAATCCCGCCCGCGAGGCCGCGGCCACCCACCAGGACCTGCGCCTTGACGATCACCGGATATCCGATGCCGTCGGCGATGCGCAAGGCCTCCTCGGTGGACTCCGCGACTCCTCTGCGCGGGACGGGGATGCCTTTCGACTCAAAGATCTCCGCGGCTTCGTATTCGAAAAGTCTCATGATTCTTTCCTTTGTCTGAATGCTCTGAGGTTTGTGTTTGCAACCCGCGCGATCGATCGCATCGCACGGGCTGTGGCAACTCCCAATAAAAAAGCTTGACAAAAAGCTTATATCTGTAATTAAACTTTTAATCAAGTTTTTAATTGAATCGGAAATCAAGAAATGAAACCCAACAGGACCTCAAGACGGGACGATCTACGGAAAGACCATGCCCAGATTGCCTACAGGGGCATCCGGCGCATGCTCTACCATAAGGAAATCGTCCCTGGTCAGAAGGTCGCCTGCGGTGATGTGGCCGAACAGCTCCACATGAGCCCTACGCCTGTCATCCAAGCCTTGAAATGGCTTGAATTCCAGGGTTTTGTGCGCCACGAACCCAATCGCGGCTACTTCATGGAGCCTTTCAGACTCGAGGAAATCGAAGAGATTTACGAATTGCGCGAATTGATCGAACCTTCGCTGATCCCGTCCGTCGTGAGGCACCTGGACGAGAACGGCGCGGAGAAGCTGCGGTCGGCCCTGGAGGCCCACCGCTCCGTGGATAAAGAGGCGTACCTGATTCAGGAGCGGCTTTTCAAGAACAGAGAGTTTCACCTGACGCTTGCCTCCCTTTCCCGCAAATCGACCCAGATCCGCATCCTCGGCAATATCTTCGATCTCCTTTTCCTGAAATACGGCGGCAACTATTTCTCTGTCGAACCTGCGGATCTAACCGATCAGGCCCACAAGAGAGCCTACGACTGCATCCTGGCTCGGGATGCAAAAGGGGCGCAGGAAGTCCTCTCGGCGCACATCACCAGCGCCAAGGAAAAGGTCCTTGCCGGGATTCGCAAATTCCTGGAGAAGCGGGAGGAACCCGAATTTTAAGAAATCCCCGGACCCGCCTGTCTTTTCTATTGAGGCTCGCGGCAGCGGCCGATGCTTTGCCAGCTTCAACAAAAAGCCTGCCGGTCATTCTTGCCGAGCCTCGGGAATGGGTTTTTCGCTCTGCCCGCCGGAAAGAATGCAGATGAAAAACCTCGACGACTGCAACAACGCTCAGGCGGAAAGGCTGTATATCGCCGGCGTTACATACTCTCTAAAGCCACCAAGGAGGAGTTACAATGGGTTTGAAAACGAAGGAAGAATACATCGAATCTCTGCGCCGGATGAACCCCACCGCATACATGTTCGGACAGAAACTCACCAATGTGGTGGACAACCCGCGGCTGCGGGCGGGGATCGAGGCCACCGCCGCCACCTATGAAGTCGCCGAACTGGACGATTTCAAAGACCTGGCGGTCACGCAGAGCCCGCTGATCAACGAACCGGTGAACCGGTTCACCCTGCCACCGTCCTCCATCGAAGACCTGGTCGCCCGGGTCAAGCTGAACCGCAAGCTCGGGGCCTATGTCGGCACCTGCCACCAGCGTTGCACCGGACTCGACTGCCTGTCGACCCTCTCGATCGTCACTTACGATATCGATCAGAAGTACGGCACGCACTACTACGACAACTTTGTCGAATTCCTGAAATACATGCAGAAAAACGACCTGACCGCCAATGCCGGTGTGACGGACGTCAAAGGCGACCGGTCCAAGGGCCCCAAAGACCAGGAAGACAAAGATATGTACGTTCACGTCGTCGAAAAACGGGACGACGGCATCGTGGTGCGCGGCGCCAAAGCTCACCAGACCGGGTCCCTTTCCTCGCACGAGATCATCGTGCTGCCCACCCGCGCCATGCGTAAAGGGGATGAGGACTATGCCCTGTCCTTCGCCGTGCCGGCGGACGCACCGGGACTCATCCATGTGGTGGGCCGTTCGAGCCTCGACATGCGGGAACTCGATGGCTGCGACATCGGCAACATCCGCTACTCCAAGTACTGCCCCACCCTGATCTTCAACGATGTGTTCGTCCCCTGGGAACGGGTCTTCATGTGCGGGGAGACGGAGTTCGCGGTGGAGATGGTCGTCCGCTTCTCCTCCTTCCACCGTCAGAGCCACGGCGGCTGCAAGTCCGGAAAAATCGACTGCATGATCGGAACGGCCTTGACGATGATGGAATATAATGGCACATCAAAGGCTGGACACCTCAAGCAGAAGGTCATCGACATGATCCACCGTGCCGAGACCCTATACGGCTGCTGTCTCGCCAGCTCCTACGAGGGGAAGCAGGAACCCTCCGGGACCTATTTCATCGACACGGTCCTGGCCAACGCCTCCAAGATCCACGAAGGCAAGGAGATGGCCGAGGCGATCCGGCTCATGGTGGATGTCTGCGGCGGCTTCGTGGCCGACATGCCTTCCGATCGCGATTTCGAGAACCCGGAGATCGGACCGCTGGTGAAAAAATACATGAAAGGGGCCGACGGCGTGCCGATCGATAACCGCATCAAGCTGTACCGGCTGGCGGAAAAGCTCGCCCTCGAAAGCGCCGACACCATTTCCGACATCCACGGTGGAGGATCGCCCGAGGCCCATCGGGTCACCATCTTCCGCGAAACGAACACCAATCGGAAAAAAGATGCCGCCAAACGCCTGGCGGGCATCGAGTCCTGACCCAGATCCATTTTCAGCCGTGAGCGCAGCCCTCGGTTCAAAACGGGCCGCGCTCCTGCGTTTCCGGGCATGGAACCGGGGGAGGTCTTGAAAATGGCTATCCCGAACCGGCAGGCTCTCCATCCAGGGATGCATGCGCTGGCCGAGGCCGACCGGGTCCGCTCTTTTTTCGGAGAAGGCTTGTATAACCGCTTGTGTCAGCAATGAAATCAGCCGGAGCGGGACTCACCGCAATGCGTTGGACCTGGGCACCTGAAGGGCGTGAGGCGGGACCCGCTCCGAAGCGGTGGGACCGGGTATGCGCAACCGGTGAAAAACCCTGGACCCGCTGCGACGAGATGATCGAGCATACACAGCCGGGGAGGCACCCGCGATTTCCCGGAAGGGCGGCCAGCGGCGGACGGCACTTGCAAACAGGAAAATGATCTGCGAGCACCATCGAATAAAGAACGTGCACAGTGAATCCGAGGCTGCCGAGGGACCGCATCGACTGGAAGGCGGGATGTCGAGCGCCATGTCAATACATCAGAGAAAGCGGATCGTTATCAAATCATGGAACATTCATATGACGTCTTGATCATCGGCGCAGGCGTGGTGGGCAACGCCATCGCGCGGGAGCTGTCCCGCTACGAGATGCGCGTCGCAGTGCTCGAAAAGGAACTGGACGTGGGCATGGGCACGAGCTCCCGCAACAGCGGGGTGCTCCACTCGGGCATTCACTACCAACCCGGCACCCTGCGCGCCCGCCTGAACGTGCGGGGCAACGCCCTGATGGGCCGGTTGTGCCGGGAGCTGAAGGTCAAGATCCAGTACATCGGCAAGCTCACCGTCGCCCAGGACGAAGAAGACATCCGCACGCTCCATGCCTTGAAAGAGCAGGGCGAAGCCAACGGGGTTCCGGGGCTCGAGATCCTCGGCGCAGCCGCCATGCAGGCGATCCAACCGGGCATAGGCGGCATCCGGGCGCTTCACTCACCGACCACCGGGATCATCTGCCCCTACGGCCTGACCATCGCCCTCGCCGACCATGCCAGAACGAACGGCGTCGACTTCCACCTCGGGCAGGAGGCGGACGCCGTCCGCCACAGCCCCGATGGATTCACCGTAACGACCACGGGAGGCGATACCTTCAAGGCCCGCGTCCTGATCAACGCCGCCGGCCTGTACGCCGACCGGATCTGCGCGCTGCTCGGCATCTCGGAATATCGCATCTACCCCTGCCGGGGTGAATACCTGATCCTCGACAAGCGCCTGCAGGGGAGCCTCTCGGTACTCGTCTACCCGGCCCCGCGAAAGGGGGGCGCCGGTCTGGGGATCCACCTCACGAACACCGTCGACGGGAATATCCTCATCGGCCCGAGCAACGAATACGTAGATGCGCCCGACGACTACGCCTGCACATCCGACATCATCGCCCAGCTCAAGAAGGAGGGGCACGAACTCCTCCCCGGGATCTCGACGGCGGACTTCATCCGCAGCTTTTCCGGCCTCCGGGCCAAACAGACCCCGCCGGAGATCAAGGGCTTCAAGGACTTCGTCATCGAAAGCCGCACCGATTTCCCGGGGTTCATCAATCTGGTCGGGATCGAAAGCCCCGGACTGACCTCCTCTCCGGCCATCGCCGAGATGGTGCGGGGGATGGTGGCGGAGAGGCTGCCCCTGGTGGAAAAGGCCGCGTTCATCGCAGAGCGCCCCGGCCGTGCGGAGCTGTTCCACGAGCTGCCGGCCGAGGAGAAGGCCGATCTGGTTGCGCAGGACCCGGATTACGGTGAAATCGTCTGCCGCTGCGAACAGATCACCAAGCGCGAGGTCCTGGAGGCCATCCAGAACCCCCTCGGTGCGCAAACGATCGCCGGGATCAAGTATCGTTCAAGGGCCATGATGGGGCGCTGCCAGGGGGGGTTCTGCCTCCCGCGGATCGTGCAGATCCTGGAAAAGGAATTCGGCTACCGGCCGGAGGATTATCTATTGTTCAGCAAAGACTCGCACCTCTTTTCAGGGCGTGTGCGTTAGGGACCGAACCACCATGCAAACGATAAAACGCGATCTGGTCGTCATCGGAGGAGGACCGGCAGGCCTCTCCGCCGCCATTGCCGCACGGGACAACGGGTGCAAAGACGTCCTGCTGATCGAACGGGACAGGATCCTCGGCGGCATTCTCAACCAATGCATCCACGACGGCTTCGGGCTGCACCGCTTCGGGGAGGCTCTGAGCGGTCCTGAGTACGCGCAGCGCTACATCGACCGATTCCATTCGCTCGGCATCGAGGCGATGCTCGGGACGATCGTCCTCGGCCTCGGCGCCAACCGTTCCCTCCAGGTCAGTTCGCGCGGCGGGTTCATGCAGATCGACGCCGGCGCCGTGGTCCTGGCCATGGGCTGCCGCGAAAGGACAGCCGGCGCCATTTCCCTTCCGGGCACCCGGCCAGCCGGGATCTATACGGCCGGCGCCGCCCAGAACCTGATCAACCTTCAGAACATCATGGTCGGCGAAAGGGCCGTCATTTTAGGCTCGGGCGACATCGGGCTCATCATGGCCCGGCGGTTGACCCTGGAGGGGGCCAAGGTCGAAGCGGTCTTCGAGGTTCTCCCTTACGCAAGCGGCCTACCCAGGAACATCCAGCAGTGCCTGAATGATTACGGCATACCCCTCTATCTCGGCACCTCGGTGATCGAGGTCCACGGAAAGGAGCGCCTCACGGGCGTGACCGTCGCGGAGATCGATCCATTGCGCCGCCCCGTCCCGGGCACTGAGCGCCTCGTCCCGTGCGACACCCTGCTTCTTTCGGTCGGCCTGATCCCCGAAAACGAGCTTTCGCGGAGCGCCTCGGTGATCATGGAAGACCGGACCAGCGGGGCGGCCGTGGACGACACGTTCATGACCAGTATCCCGGGGGTCTTCTCCTGCGGCAATGTCCTGCACGTCCACGATCTGGTCGACTGGGTCTCGGAGGAAGCCGCCCTCGCGGGCGCGTGCGCTGCAGCCTACGTCCAGGGTGAGGCCCGCGCTGCGGAGCCGCGGATCGCCATCAGCCCCGGACCCGGCGTCCGCTATGTGCTGCCGCAGACAGTGAGCGGGCGGAGGGATTTTACGTTGTCCCTGCGGGTCACGGAGCCTGCCAGGGAACAGGCCGTTTGGGTGCGGGCCGGGAAACGGAAGGTGGCGCGGAAGAAGCTCATGCGCCTCCACCCGGCTGAGATGATCCGCGTCAACATCAAGGCGGAAAAACTCCAAGACGCAAGAGAGTTGGAGGTTTCGGTGGAATGAAAACAAAACAGCTGACCTGCGTCATCTGCCCGAACGGCTGCGAACTGACCATTGCTTATGAAGAGACACCGGCTGTCGTCGTGAAGGAGGTCTCCGGACACACCTGCGATAAAGGTCTTGCCTGGGCGGAGCAGGAACTCCTCAACCCCGTCCGCACCATCGCGAGCAGCATCGCGGTCGAGAGCGGGGCCTTCCCCCTGGTCAGCGTGCGGACGGACAGCCCGATTCCGCTCGACCGCATCACCGGCGTCATGCAAGCGATCCGGGCCCTTCGGGTAACCGCGCCCGTCCGTATCGGGGATGTCCTGCTGCGGACGCCTGCTGGAACGGCCTGCAACATTGTCGCCACGCGGCATGTGGCGGAGGATCGACGCTCAAAATCGGCTTGGTAGATTGACCCTTCAAAAAACTTGACAAACCGAACCCCTTTGGATGATCATAAATATGATGTTTACTCTGGGCGGTATTCCCTTTCCTTGAACCTTCGAGGGATGGGGTGATTGGATTCCGGCCGAAGACGCGGTAAGCCAGCGCGCAGAAGCATCGCAACGCGAAAAAAGATCCGGGATGGATCGCAAGACGGCGAGCGGCACCAAAAGGTTCCTTTCGAGGTTGCGGGCCGCGGTCGTGAAGAGAAGAAGGTTATCGATGACTACATTGGATCGTCAATCCGGGCTGTTTTTTTATTTTAGGAGGTGGACTGTGCCCATGGGTTGACAGGTCTTGTCTGTTTTTCAAAACCGTGGGCACACCAGGTGCCCACGGTTTTTTTTTGGCCGTTGCGGCGGTGAATCTTCCGGGAAATTCCCGAACCGCCGTTCGAGATCGACGTAAAACCCTACACCGTCCTATTCGAGGTCCATCACTATGGAAGACCACCCCAAAGAGCACCCCGCGATCGCCGTGACACCCCACCTGTTTCAGCTTGGCATACCGGCCTTTCCGGTATACCTCTCCCTGGGCGACTCCGGAATGATCATCGAAGGGGGGACAGGCCCCACTTCGACCCTCATCGCAGAACAGATCCTTAGCCTCGGCATCGATCCGAACCGCATAGAATATGTCTTTTTGACCCACACCCATGCCGACCACATCGGGGCCGTGCCATATCTCAAACGGATCTGGCCGCATCTGAAACTCGTCGTCAGCGCTCCGGGCGCCGAGATCCTGAGCACCCCCGAATTGCAGCGGGAATTCATCCTGGTGGACCTCGGCATCGCCCAACTGCTGAAGGCCAAGGCGGAGCTTGCCGCCATGCCTCCGTCGCTCCGCGACTTCCGCTTCGAGGCGGACATCATCATCCGCGACGGAGACAGCATCGAACTCGGTCAAGGCGTCGTCTGGCAGGCGATCGCCACCCCCGGTCATTCCCCCTGCCACATGTCGCTTTACGAACAAAAAGAAAAAACGATCGCCCTCGGAGACGCCGCCGGATTCTACCTTCCCGAAAAGGACATCTTCTGGCCCAATTACTTCGTTTCCCTGGGGCAATACTGCGCAAGCCTCCGGAGGCTCGCGACCCTGCAGGCCGAACGGGTGATCCTCAGCCACAACGGCGTTGTGAACGGCGGGGCCGGTCGATTCATTGCAAAGGCCATTGCGGCGGCCGAAGAATACCACACGGAGATGGTGAACCGCCTCGCCGCCGGGGAGAGTGCAGGGGCGCTCGCCCTCGATAAAGCGCGCTTCGTGAGTAGTCTGACGGACATTCAGCCCTTCAAGGTGATGTACGACCTCTCCCGCCTGATGATCATACGGTCCAGGGAAGTGGCCTCCGGGCCCTCCCCCTGCCGCCCGGGGGCCGCTGCGGAAGAAGCGATTCCCGAACCCCGGCGCGATGCGGATTCAAGCCCCGCAGAACACCGGCAGATATCCCCCCTTCGCCTGCCTATCGGCGAAAAAACCCTCAGCGCCTCCGAACGTCTGAGCCTCGTGGCGTTGATCGACGAAGGCATGCGCCGCGGGCTTCCGGACGCCCCGATCGTGGCCGATCTCTTCAATGACCTCTGGGACCTCGTGGACGCCACCGTCGCCGGCAGCCGGATAAGCCGCCAACGGCCGGGAGATTCCGAGAACGGCTTCCATCAACTCGAGATCAAAGCGGAAACCGGCGAAAGCCTGGGGCGCCTCAACATGCTCTACCTCAAGAAACCCGCCCCCTGCTACTACCTGGTCTACGTGGAGGTCGCCGCCCCCTTTCGCCGGAAGGGGCTGGGAAATCGCATTCTCGAACACTTCGGGGCTTTTCTGACCGGGAAATCCGCCCTGGGGATCCTCGACAACATCATCCCCAATCAGGACCCGACCTACGATATCTATCTGAAGCAAGCCTGGAAACCCGTCACGGACATCGTCGGGGAGACGGCCCTGGAAAAGGACTCGAATTACATGGTCTTCATCCCGCCGGCCTTCAAAGAACACGATCTGAAGCCGGCGCTCCTGAAGCTCCTCTATCACCTCAACCGGAAGCGCGCCGTCATCGACGCACGGGACAACGAGGTCATGGTGCGGCGCACCCTGGAGGAGTTCCAAACTCTTTATCGGACCCTGTGCACGTATTTCGGGGCGGAGATCGATGCGAGGCAGTCATCCGTTTACATGCGGTTCATGTTCACCCGCTTCGTCACGAAATTCATCGCCTTCAGACGCCGCATCGGTTCACTCATCGGCTACACGGGCGGCGAGTCCGCCGGACAGATCAACCTGGCACCGGAGATCGCGAACCTTCAGATCAAGAGCTACGCCCCGCGCGAACTCGCGGACAAGAGCCCTGTCTGCGCGGGCCGGCTCGCCCTGCTCTCGCGCCTCCCGTCCGATCTGACCCACGACCCGGCCCGCGCAATCGAGGCCCTGCCGAACTACCGGCGGCCGAGCTTCATGGCCTGGCTCGAGGAGCGCGGCAAGTCCTACACGGACCCCCTGACGCTCGGCGATCTCATGGACCTCGGGTTCGACCCGACCCGGTTGAAAGAAATCGCCATCGACAATGAACCCTATATCATCGAACGGGTTCAGGCGCGCCAGATCGAGGGGCTGCAGAAGAAAAACGAACTGCTGGAACGGATCGGAGCATCCTTCAAGGACGTCAAGATCAAGGGCGCCTGGCTGAAGGTCAACCCGATCCTCTTCATCATCCGGGACCGCGGCAACGGCTACGTCCTCCGCCGTCAGATCGAAGCCATCCACTGGGATGAGGCACTGGCGGAGCTGCAGAGCAACTCGAAGCTCAAGGCCGTCAACGCCGCTTCACGGCTCGACCAGGTCCTGGTCGCCACGGTGAGACAGGCCCTCGCCGCGATCGCGGACCATCTGGGGCTCGAAAAGGATGCCATCACCGACCAGCTGGTGCCTTTCGTCTCCTGGAACCTGAAAAGCAATCAACCGAGGATCATGCTGGATTTTACAGCTTCTTATCTGGAGGGCATCTGGATAGCGTAGTTGCCACCCGGTCTCGGGGACAACGTGCCGTTACGGACGAGAATGTGGAGGAAGGGAGTAGTTGCCGCCCGGTCGCGGGGAAAATCCCTGACGGTCTGCATGCAATCAGCCTGGACGACCGACGTTCTCATCGGAAAGCGGCCATTTCCCGCACAGGAAGGCTACAGCATTTCCCTCGGCTGCCCGGTGGAGGACAGGACCGTGCTCCAGAAGCGGCCGTCAGGGTTGATCTTTTTTCTGCTGGAAGTGGCCATCCGGAGCGGTACATGCGTAAACTCGCCTTTCCATGTGCCAACGAGCATGTTCGTGCGGCCCGACATCCCCGCATGGACCGCGTGGTGGCCCAGCAGAAGACAGAAGGCGGAATCCCGCGGATTGGCTGGAAGGCTCCGGATGGTGTAGCTGGGATCGATGTACTTCAGATTCACCTCGACGCCTAGGCCCCTGAAGTGGTCGTTGATCTTCTCTTTCAGGAAAAGCCCGATGTCGTTGAACCGCACGTTGCCCGATGCATCCCGCTCCCCCGTGGCCTGCATGAGTTCCTGCCCCGCCCCTTCACCGACCACGATCACCGCATGCGCCCGCCGTTCGATACGCTCCTCGAGAGAGCGCAGGAAGCCGTGCAGCGTAAACGGGACCTCCGGGACCAGGCAGTAGTTGACGTCGCTGCTCGCGATCGTCGCCCAGGCAGCGATAAAACCGGACTCACGCCCCATCAGCTTCACGAGCCCGATCCCGTTCCGGGCGCCTGTCGCCTCCGTGTTGGCGGAATCGATCGCGATCCGCGCCTCCGACACGGCCGTGTCGAAACCGAAGGAGGCCTGGACATAGGAGATATCATTGTCGATGGTCTTGGGAACACCGATGACGGCGATCTTCAGCCCTCTTCGTTCGATCTCCTCGGCGATGGCCATGCCGCCCCTCAGGGTGCCGTCCCCGCCGATGGTAAAGAGGATCCCGATGTTCATGCGCTCGAGATTGTCGACCATCTCGGAAACGTCCTGAGGCCC
Source organism: Desulfatiglans anilini DSM 4660 (assembly GCF_000422285.1). Classification (NCBI taxonomy): domain Bacteria; kingdom Pseudomonadati; phylum Thermodesulfobacteriota; class Desulfobacteria; order Desulfatiglandales; family Desulfatiglandaceae; genus Desulfatiglans; species Desulfatiglans anilini. The sequence continues at coordinate 20,096 of NZ_AULM01000022.1, read as the reverse complement.
CCGGGACGATGCCAGGATCGACCCTCCCATCTTGTGGATGTTCTTGACCCCCTCCGGGGTCAGTTCGAGCGGCACATGGTGATAGCGATAGCTCAACCCCTCGAAGCCGTAGCGGAAACCGAAAACGGTCTGCACGCCGTAGTGGTAGAAGAGACCAAGGACGATGGCGCGGATGACATCATTCAGCCCCGGACAGAGGCCCCCGCAGGTGACGATCCCGCACTTGAGCTTCCACGGGTCGAAATAGATCTTCTCACGCGGCCCAGCCAGTTCGAACTGCGGCGGATCGAAACCGGCTTCCACGCAGTCCAGGATATCGCGCGCATCCCGGTGAAAAGCGACATGCTGCTCGTCTTTGACGAACTGGGTATTCGCCATCGGGGAAGGCATGGCACCCTCCCCGAGCTTCTGGATCGTGAAGTCCAATTCTGTGTTCGTCATCCAGCCCTCCCCGCATTGAAGACCCTCTTCGAACGATGCCGAATTTCACTCGTTCATCCGAACCCGGCACGAGTATAGCACCGCCCCGCCCCTTTGGAAAGAACGATGACATGGCCGCTTCGCACGCCGCCGTCTTCAGCATTTGACAGCCGGCCGCGGACCCTTTAGAATCCATTGTCCTTGCAGACTGAAATCACCAGCGCCCGCAAAGGGGTAAGAGCGATGGAACCATACAGGACGCGTGCAGGTTCACGCTTCCCTTTTGGAATGCAATATTCGGAGGAGGGCACGAACTTCTCGTTTCCCTGCCGGTATGCTCACGCCGTAGAACTGCTTCTTTTCGAAAACGCCCTCAGCCGGGCGCCTTTTCAGGTCATTCAACTCGATCCGCAGATCAACCGGACCTATTTCACCTGGCATGTCTTCGTCGAGGCCCTACCGGCAGGCACCGCCTACACCTGGCGCGCGGACGGCCCGAGCAACCCGTCCGCCACCGGGCTGCGTTTCGACGGCGGGAAATCCCTTGTCGACCCTTGGGCCGTCGCGGTATCGGACGCCCTGTGGGACCGGCAGCGCGCCTCCGCCCCCGGAGACAACACCGCCACGGCCATGCGCGGCATCGTAGTCGATGTGGCGGACTACGACTGGGAGGGTGACGAACCCCTGAACCACAGCCTTGAAAAGGCGGTCATCTATGAAGCTCATGTGGGAGGATTCACCCGCCACCCCTCATCGGAGGTGAAGCAGCCGGGTACCTTTGCGGGCCTCGTGGAGCAGATCCCTTATCTCAAAGCGCTTGGAGTGACGGATGTAGAACTGATGCCGGTGATGGCCTTCGACGAACAGGACATCCCCGAGGGCCCCCGTGAGCGCGGTCTCCACAACTTCTGGGGATACAGCCCGCATTCCTTTTATTCGCCCCACCCCGGGTACTGCACCGCACCGCACCTAGGATCCCATCTGAAGGACTTCCGGGACATGGTCAAGGCGCTTCACCAGGCCGAGATCGGCGTCATCATGGATGTGGTCTTCAACCACACCGCCGAGGGCGGTGCGGACGGCCCCATGATCAACTTCAAGGGCTTCTGGAACAACGCCTTCTATCATCTCGACCGCAGCGACCGCAGCGTCTACCGAGACTACACGGGCTGCGGCAACACCATCAACTGCAACCACCCGCTCGTATCGCTCTTTCTGATTCGATGCCTGGAATATTGGGTCGAAGAAATGCACGTCGACGGGTTTCGGTTCGATCTGGCGAGCGTATTCACCAGGGGGGAGGACGGACAGGTCATGCGCAACGCCCCGTTCGTCTGGGGCGTCGAATTCTCCCAGGTCCTCAACCAGACCAGGATCATCGCCGAGGCATGGGATGCCGGCGGCCTCTATCAAGTCGGCGCCTTTCCCGGGCTGCGCATGGCCGAATGGAACGGCCGTTACCGGGATGTCATCCGGCGGTTCGTACGGGGGGACGGCGGCCTCATCGGCGAAGTCGCCACCCGCGTCTCCGGCAGCAGCGACCTCTACGAACCGAGGGACCGGCTTCCCATCAACAGCATCAATTTCATCACCTGCCATGACGGTTTCACCCTCCAGGACCTGGTCAGCTACAACTGGAAGCACAACGAGGCCAACGGAGAAGCCAACCGGGACGGGACCGAGGAGAACCTCAGCTGGAACTGCGGCTGCGAGGGCGACACCAGGGATCTGGCCATCCTCTCCCTCCGCAGACGTCAGACGCGCAATTTCGCGGCGATCCTCCTTTTGAGTCAAGGCGTCCCGATGCTCCTTGCCGGCGACGAGGTCCTCCGTTCCCAGCAGGGAAACAACAACGCCTATTGCCAGGACAACCCCATCGGCTGGCTCGACTGGCAGCTCACCCGCACGAACGAAGACATGCTGCGATTCGTCCGCGAGATGATCGTTTTCCGCAAACGCCACCCCGCCCTCATGCGCAGGCGCTTCCTGACCGGCGCCCCGGCCGGGCCGGAAGATCTCCCCGACATCACCTGGCACGGGCCGGACGGGAGCGACCCGTCCTGGAACGATCCCGAGGGCCGTTTCCTGGCCTTCACCCTCGCCGGCATGACGCCCGAAGAAGAGCCGGTGCACGTCATCTGCAACATGTCGGCCCGCTCGCTGCGCGTCCCGCTTCCCGCCCTGGCTGGAAAAACCTGGTTCCTGGCCGTCGACACCTCGCGGCGCCCACCCGAAGACATCACCGAAAAGGACCTTCAGCAGCCTGTGCCTCACCCTGAGGCGACCCTGGTCCTCACCCACAGCGTCCTGATCTGCGAGGCCAAGGGGCCGGCCCGAACAACATCCATTTGAATAACCCCAGGCAGGCAGAAAGCCGACACACTCCTGGAATCTCTTGGATGTTTGGTTTCTTTCTCAACCCGGCGGCTTGATTGCTCCCCGTCCTATCCCGTGTCGGAAAGGGGTTGCAGCGTGATTCCTATGGATTGCAAAAAACGTCGGACGGAGGCCGATGCGCCGTCCTCAGGGCAGCGCCGCATGGACACTCTCCGCAACCTGGCGCAGGTTCGCCATCCAGTCGCCTGCGAGCGGATCGGCGACGACCAGCTTCCCGCCGATCGCCTCCGCTATCACCTGGGCACTGCGGGTAGAGAACTGGGGCTGGACAAACAAGGCGGTGATCTTTTCTTCCCGGGCATGGTCGATCAATTGCGAGAGCTCGGAAGGTTTGGGCTCCTTCCCCTCGACCTCCACAGGAATCTGCCGGAGGCCGTAAGCCTCCCCGAAGTAACCCCATGCCGGGTGAAACACCAGGAATGCCCCCCCTTCCCCTTTGTCAGCGAAGAGATGTCGAATCTCGGCATCGAGATCGATCAGGTCGAGGATCAACCGCTTGTAGTTCGCTTCAAAATCCGTCCTTCCAGAAGGGTCTTCCCGGATCAGGGCCTCTAGGATATGGCGTGCCTGGAGCATGACAAGCGGCGGTGAAAGCCAGACGTGGGGATCCCTGCCGGCCTCGGACGAATGGCCGGCCTCGGGCTTTTCATCCGCGTGACGATGACCTTCCATCGAACGCTTTTCGATGCCCCGATCGGTGCGCACGATCTGCATCCCGGGGTTCATCGAAGCAAACCGCCCGAGCCACGTACCCTCGAACGGGACCCCCGTAGCAAAATAAACCCGGGTCCCGGCGAGCATAACCATCTGATTCGGCTTAGGTTCATAGGTGGCCGGATTCGCGCCGGGTTTGACCATGGCATGCACCTCCACCCGCTCGCCCCCGATCCTCTTTACAAAATAGCCCTGTGGAATGACGCTTACGAAGACCCTCAGCGGCTCAGCGGCAAGAACCGGCGACCGGTCCGCTGCATAAGACAGAAGTAGAACCAGAACCAGGATCATCCCCGCCCACGTCGACATCCTCATCGTCCGACCTCCTAAAGTCCAAGATCCAAATGCGTCCAACCCGCCGCTTCTCATTCGAGCGCGAGTCCACCGCCCCTGTTGCGGCGGAATACGGCGGCCGATCCGTCCGCAGGACATTGTGGCACAACCCGGATGAGGACGCAAACATCGGCCGGCAGGGTGCGTGAACCGTGCCGCGATCCTTATCCCTGCTCCCCCTATTTCTGCATCGTTCTGATCTGACGTGAGCCCTGCAGCGGGCGAAATCCCCGCCGGCACGATCCTGCCTCCCAGATTCAACCCAAAGGTTGGACCCCTTGAACCGCAGGCGTCCTCAGGGGTCCCGGCACGCCCGGCCCGGTCTCCGTTCATGGAGACCTCGCCTGTTCGCCGCATCCTGCAGGATTTCTCAGCCCCCGCATGCGATCTTTCTTCGTCGACCTTTAAGGGGAGAAGATTTCATCCAAACGGCAGCCTCTCTAAAATGCACGCTGCCTTTTTCTCTTCGGATGAACCCTCAAAATGGCTTGACGTTTGAAGGTCGATCCATTATGACACATCCGTAGCATTGCGGCAGCCGAAGCTGCCGGCCTTTCGTTCCCGGCCCGGACTTGGATGTCCGTGGCTTGAAAGGCGCCTTCCCGTCCGCGTTTATGGCTGCGGATAGGTGCAGTCCATCTCGATCGGAATCTGACCACGAAGGTCTTTTCCGCCCCCTGGGGGTGGAATGCCTTCGTGTTTTTTTTTGGCACCTGCGCCTTGATCGAGAGGGGATGATCCTGATTCTTTCGGCGGCAGCGGCGGCCAAATCGATCCGATCCGGTGGAGCCGGATCTCTTGGCTCCTTTTGCCAACCGTCCAGCAACGCTGCAGCGGCCCAAGCGATCGATTGTTTCGAAGCCGGGGCGGAGGGTCCGGGCCCCGAGGCGGCACACGGATAGTTCATCCTCTGCTGGGGCCGGCCGCATGCCTTTTGGAATCTGCTGCATGCTTGTCAAGAAACGAATGAGAAAATCCACGGCGGGAGGCCATCACCCCATAACAGCAATTCGAGGAAGGATAATACCCATGCATGAAAAACACCCTCGGAAAGATTTCTGCACAAAAACGACACCCTTTGTCTGGCTCGCCCTGATCTTCGGGATATCGGCCTATGCAGCCCCGCTTCTGGCGGCCGACGTCAGGCAGGGCAAGGAACTTCACCAGCTCGACGCCGTCGTCGTGTCGGCGACCCGGAGTGAAATCCCGGTCTTCGACGCACCGCAGGACGTCTCCGTCATCACCGCCGAAGAGATCATGGCTTCGCCTTTCGAAAGGGTCGAGGACATCGTGCGCAGCGTCCCGGGCGTCTCCAATTTCCGCCATTACGGACTTCAAACCAACGGGATCGTGAGCCCGCTCATCATGCGGGGCGTAGGCAAAAACCGGGTCCTGCTGCTGGTCGACGGCGTCCCGCAGAACGACAACTTCAACAATGCCATCGCCTGGGTGGCCTGGGGGCATATCCCGAAGGAAACCATCGAACGGATCGAGATCGTCCGCGGACCCACTTCAGCGCTCTACGGCTCGGAAGGTCTGGGCGGCGTGATCCACATCATCACCCGGAAACCATCCGCCAAGCGGCAATCCTCGATCAGCGGGCAGGCCGGTACAGCCGACACCTACGCAGGATCGGTCTTTCACAGCCAGAAATGGGACGATCTCGGTCTGATGCTCGCCGGCGGCTACGAAGACAGTGACGGCTTTCTCATGACCGATCGGGTGGAAAGCTACACCATCGATCGCTATCGCGAGGCAGGGAAAGTCTTCGGCAAAGCGACCTACGACCTCAGTCCCGAATCGGAGGCGACCTTTTCCGCCCTCTACTACGATCATGAAATGGGGAAGGGGCGGGAATTCTTCTATGACGAACTCCAACTGGATCAGTACTCGGCGACCTACTCCCGCCAAACGGGCGGATTGGGCCTGAAGGGACTGGTCTATCTCAATCACGCGGACAAAACCGCCTACCAGGACACCGCAAAAGATAACTACACCTCCCTTTACCGGGTGGAAAACATGCCTTCCACCTACACTTGGGGAGCCGATCTTCAAACCACTCTGCCGGTCCTCGGTTGGGCCGACTTGACGCTGGGCGCCGCCTACAAAGAAGCCTCCTGGAAATACGACGAAGACTATCCAGAAATGACGAGGGACGCCGGGGCGGAGGGTACCCAGCGCTTCGTATCCCCCTTTGGCAATTTGAATCTTCACCTTATCGAAAAGCGCCTGCTCGTGAGCTTGGGCGCGCGCTACGACTGGATCGAGACCTCGGACGGCGCCAACTGGGACACCAAACCGGACGGCGGCATCAAATCTTATCGGAACGCCTATCCGACCCAGGACGAAGGCAACTTTTCGCCCAAAATCGGCGTGGCTTTCCACCCGGATGCGAAGACCACCCTGCGGGCCTCCGGAGGGAAAGGCTTTCGGGCCCCGAGCCTCTTCGAGCTGTACAAGGTTCACGTCCGGGGAGGCGGAACCTACTACCGGACCGCCAACCCGGACCTGAAACCGGAGGAGATCTGGTCGTATGACTTCGGCGGGGAGCGCTTCCTTTCGGATACGGTCTGGGCGAAGGCCACCTTTTATCAATCCTTCGCCAACGACTATATCGGAGACCGTTTGACCGGATCCTATGTCAAAAACGGCAAGACCTATTACGAATACCAGCTCGACAACATCAGCAAGGTCGACATCTACGGGTTCGAGACCGAACTGCAGTGGTATCCCCTGGACAATCTCACCGTGTTCGGGAATTACAGCTACACGGTATCGCAGATCGAAGAAGACCAGGAAAACAAAAGCCTGGAGGGCAACCACCTCCCGAACGATCCGAAGCACAGCGTTCACATCGGATTGAACTTCAACCACCCCCGCTTCGCAACGGTCACCCTGCTCGGCAACTATTACGCCGACATCTATTACGACAATGAGAACACCCTCGAAACGGAAGATTACTGGACGGTTGACCTCGGGGTGTCCCGCAGATTCCTGAACCGTTTTACCGTCTTCCTGAACGTGGAAAATCTCTTCGATAAGGAGTATCCTATCTTTTTGTCCGCCTCCGAAGGCAACACCATCGCCCCCGGGGCCATTGTCACCGGCGGCTTCAAACTCGAATTCTAATGCGGGAGTCCTGACCTCATGAACATCATAAGAACGCCGTTCTTTTTGCTATTAGCCTTTCTTTGCTTCACCGGTCCAACCTATGCCCACCACCTGTGGGTCGCCGAAAAAGACGGGGTCTATACCGTCATGCGCGGACACATGCCGGACCAGGGAACCCCATACGCCCCAGAATGCGTGAAGGACATCCATGCTTACAATTCAGAGGGCGTGCAGATCGCTGTAGATCGAATCGACGGGGCGGAGGCGGTTTCTTTCAAGACTTCGGAACCCCCCTCTGCCGTTACGCTCACCTGCGACTGGGGCTATCGGGTCCTCACGACACGGGGGAAGAAGTTCATGACGCGGCGGGAGGCCGTCGAAGCCGGACACACGGTCATAGAAGCCTTTTTTTCCACCCAGTTCGCCAAGGTCCTGTTCGATGATTCCGAGGCGGCCCTCAAGGAGAGCGGGCTCAGGCTGGAACTGGTGCCGCTCACCCCCCCAGCGAAGGCCTCCCCGGGCAGCGGCCTGCAGATCAAGGTTCTCCTCGATGGGAAGCCTCTGCCGGGCGCCTCCCTCCTCTCCGATTCGAACCTGGAGGTTCGGAGCGACGCCAATGGGAACGCCGCCGTCCCGATCGAAGGCACCGGGTGGCGTCTGCTTTCTGTGCGCCACAAGATCCCCGTCCAGAACGACCCTGACCGGGATTACCATTTGCTGACCACTTTCCTGATATTCGAGGTGAAATGAAATCCTTTACTCCGCGCTGCGTTCTTCTGACGACAGCGGCCCTCCTGGCCTGTGTGCTCCTTCCTGCGACCCTCCTGGCCCACGGGACAGGCCATCGCATCCTGGAGGACAAAAACGCCATCACGGTCGCTTTTTTCTATGCCGACGGTGAACCGATGCGCTACGCCGAGGTCCTGATCTTCAGCCCGGACAACCCGAAGATCGAATACCAGAACGGCCGGACCGACCTGCACGGACAATTCGCGTTCCACCCGGACAAGGCCGGCACCTGGCGCATCACAGCCGACGACGGGATGGGGCACCTGGCACAGGCATCCGTCGACGTCCCACCGTCCGGCGCTGCTGCAGCAGCCGCTGCAGATCAAACGGGCCCCCAGAACGCCGCCTCCCAGGACGGGCCGGCCCCCTCGCGCCTCGCCGGCATCGCCGCCGGTCTGAGCATCCTCCTCAACATCGTTCTCTTTGGCTTGTGGTGGAAAGGAAGGAGATCCCGATGACAGCCCGCAGATTCCTGGCCTCATGCACCTTGCTGCTCTTCACGCTCCTGCTGTTGCCTTCCCAGGCCGCCCTCCGGGCCGCCGAACCCGGTAAGCTGTACGTCGTGGGCATGGGTCCGGCCGGACCCGATCTCACGGCGCCACGGGCACTCGCGGTCATCGAAAAGGCCGATGTACTCCTCTGCTCACCGCGTATGCCCCAGCGGTTTGCGGCCTTCGGGACCCACATCGACCCCAGGAAAGTCGCCTTCGACCCGTGGGAAAAGATTCTTGGTAACGAGGTTCGGGACCTCAAGAAGAAGGATCCCACCCTCTGGGCGAAGGAAAGGGATGCAAGGATCGAGGAGGTCCAGGGTTTTATCCTTGAAAGGCTGAAGGAAGGAAAGACCGTCGCTCTGCTCGACGGAGGAGACCCCTGCGTCTACGGCCCGAGTCTCCAATATCTGCTGCAGGGGTTCGACGATGCGCGCTTCGAAGTCATTCCAGGCATGGGGGCATTCAACGCGGCGGGCGCCGCCCTGAAACGCAGCCTCACCCCCGAGAACGCACGCTTTGTGTTCCTGACCTCGCCTGAGTCTCTCTTCGGTGAATCCTGGGAAAAGGATGACGGAATCTTGAAGGACCTTGCAAAGTACGAAACCACGATGATCCTCTACATGTCACTCAAGACCCTGGACAGGATCGCCGAAAGGCTCAGCCGCTATTATCCGGCCGACCTTCCGATCGCCATCGTCTATTACGCCGGCTATTCGGGCAAGGAAACGGTCCTCAGGACACGCCTGGGCTCTCTCCTGGAAGACGTCAAAGCCATGGACGAGAACTGGCTTGGGCTGTTCGTGGCCGGCGCCTGCGCCAAATAAACGATGTACGCCCGGCGGCGCCTATCGTCCCGTCGATCCCGTCGCCACCAAAATGCCCATCCCAGCGGCTCACGGCGATGGTCATGAAGGCGTCCACCGGACGTACACCCTGCCCATGGGTCGGATGCCTGAGGGCAACCGCCGGGGCCACCTCCGAAGGGCGGGTGATCCGCCCCGCCCCTTCTGGGCTGATCCCGGTTTCTTGAGATGCTCCGTCTGCTCAGTCCCACCCCTTCGGACCAAGTCCCTGTTTGACGATATCCCTGCCATCAAGCGATCATCATGAGGCGGCCGGTAGGTCGCCGCACCGGCAAACGTGTCCATTGAGGTCGAGACGGGCATTAAAAAACCATTTCCGAACGGCAAACTGGTTTACATCAGTTCGAAAAGGATGCTCACTTCGAGCGAAACCGGCCCGCTGAACAGACGCCTTGGAGGCGGCGGAAAAGGCGCAGAAGCCCTTACCGCCTCGAGGGCGGCCTCGTCCAGCATCGCATGGCGGGAACCCTCGGAAAGGACCAGGTCGCTGACGGTTCCGTCTGATTCGATGACGAACCGGACCTTGACCCGCCCTTCGACCTGTCGCTTCCTGGCAACGACCGGGTACTTCTTGTTGCCTTCGATTTTCATCCGGACCATCCCGAAATAGTCCTCGGACGAACCATAGGCAGCCGCCCCTCCTGGAACGGACTTCGGCGCGGACCAGGCAACTGCACCCGGCTTCGACATCGCAGGACGTTCGGGCACCGCGATGGGCTCGACCAGCGAGGGATTCGGGGCTTTGAACGACTCCGGGACAGGTGGGGCCGGCGGGGGTTTTACGGGCTGCGGTCTCAGAGGGCTGGGCTGCGTGACGTCCGTCTGCGGAGGCTGACGGTTTCTCTGTGGAGGACGCGGGATGCTCCTGGTTGCAGGCTCGACCTCGTTTTGCAGCGTGAGCTCGATGTAGTCACGATCCCGCGCGTCGTATATCCCGGCGACGTGGACAAAGACGACCGCGTGGACGGCAATCGAGACCGCGATCAATCCGCGCAACAGCCAGTTGGATCTCTTTCCCGAGCCGCTTGCCGCTTCCACCCAAACCCCCTCAAAAGCCCTTCTCGGTCGCGAGGCAAAGCCGCCCGGCGCCGGCGGCCTTCGCGACGTCCATGACCTGGACCGCCTTGTTCAACACCACGCTGCGCTCGGCCTTGATGAGAACCATCTGGTCCGGAGCGTTCCCGATCAACTCCTGAAGACGCTTGAAGAGCTCGCCCAGGCTCATTTCGGTGTTTTCCAGGAAGGCACGGCCCTCCGCATCCACATAGACCGTGATCTCGGTCCGGGTCTGCGGACGGGAGGCCTGCGCCTGGGGCAGTTTGACGTCGATCCCCTCGTCGACCATGAAGTTGGTGGTCAGGAGAAAATAGATCAGCAGCAGGAAGACGATGTCGATCAGGGAGGTCAGCGGAGCCTGGATGCCGTAGCGCGGCCTTTTTCTTCGATGCACCAGCATTTCTCAGCTCTCCTGAAAGCGTCCGAGGCTCTTGATGAAACGGACGACCCCGGTCTGGAGACGCGCCTCGTACCGGTCCACCTGGACGAGAAGCCAACTGTGGGCGACCATGGCCGGCAGGGCCACCGCCAACCCGAGGGCCGTGGTCAGCATCGCCTCCCAGATCCCCCCGGCCAGGACCGCGGCATTGACCTTCCCCCCCATCTGCTGAATCACCATGAAGGCCTTGATCATGCCGATGACCGTGCCGAGAAGCCCGAGGAGCGGCGCAATATTGGCGATGGTCGCGAGCGCCTGCAGATAGCGCGACAGATCGCGCACCTCTTCTTCGGTGGCATGGGCGAGAACAGTCTCGAAGGTCTCCCGGTCCTGATCGGCCACATCCAGCCCCTGCGCGAGGATGCGCCCCATGGGCGAACGGCTTTCACTCGCTGCCTGCCGGGCCCCTTCCCGATCGCCACCCTCGATCCGGGTCGCCACCCGCTCGGCGACAAAGCGCCCCCTTTTGCGCAGGACACTGAACCGAATGACCCGTTCGATAAAAATCGCCAAGGCCAAAACGGAGCAAAACAGGATGGGCGTCACGAGCACACCGCCCTTTGCAAGAAACTCGAACATTCAACCCCCTTCGCCCTTCAAAAAGGGCCTTTCTCCTAGAAAGTCTTCTCGATGTCGGCGACACCGTCGAAATCGAGATCTTCACTGCGCGAAACCACCGCCTCGGAGGCATCGTACTCCTCCCAGAGGTCCGCTTTCCCGTCCCGGTTCCTGTCTTCGGCCACCCGTTCGATGCGCCCCTCCGGGCTGTAATGGAACCAGACATCGGTTCGGCCATCCCCATCCGAATCCTTCTCGGCCTCGACGGCCTTTTCGTCTTCATCGAAACGCCAGGTCAGCGTTGCACCCGTGCCACCCGAGAGGGCCTCTCGCGACCACACCACGCGCCCCTGCTCGTCGTAGGCCTCCTCGAAGACCGGGCTGTCGGCGCCCTTTTCGAACAGCGTCTTCAGCCGCAGGACATCCTCCGAGTAGGCGTAGCGCTCTTCGGGTTGACCATCGCCGTCCCGGTCCACCTCCGTCACCATGGACCATTCAGCATGATCGAACCGCTGCGTGGTTTCGAAGCGTCCGTCATGGTCCGTATCCAGTGAAATCCGGGACCGGTTCCCCTTCACATACACCGTCTCTGCATCGATCTTTCCGTCATGGTTCCGGTCCTGCTCCGTTCGGATCAAAACCCCCGCTTGATACCTTTCCCACGTGTCCGGCCGGCCGTCCAGGTTCGTGTCCCGTTCGGCCCTGGCGATGCGGCCTTCCCGATCGAAGTGGATCGTCTGCTCGGGGTGGCCGTTCCCGTCCTCGTCGACCGTCTGACGCACAGGTTGACCGCCCTCGTATTCCGTGAGGATGGTTCGTCCCTTTCCGGTCTCCTCGACGCTGAGGATTTCGCCCTTGAGAAAACGGGTGGTGCGGCCTTCTTCCCTCACCACCAGCGGCCGGCCGGCGGCGTCGAATTCGGTGAACCGGTCCATCTTCCCGTCATGATCGGAATCCTCCTCGCGGTAGGCGGGCTTCCCATCCTTGAATTTCAGCTCCGCATCGTAGCGGCCGTCCCCGTTCGTATCCTGCCTGTCCAGCACAGGTTGACCGCCGCTGTATTCCACGATCCGCTCAGGCGGAGGGACGCCGTCCGCATCCACCTCCTGCCGGACGAGTTCGCCCTTGCGGTAGAACCGGACGGTTTCCATCCGCCCGTCGCCGTCCGAATCATGCAGGCTTTTTTCAGGCTGACCCTGTCTGTCATAGGTGACCACCTGATCCAGGCGGCCATCGCCGTCACGGTCCGTGCGCTGCTCTTTGGGCTGTTCGTTCTGAAAGTCCTGCCAGACGTTCACCCGGCCGTCACCGGTCGTATCCCGCGTAATCCGCTGAATCTTGCCTTCCCGGTACTCAGAGATCGTATCCATGCGCCCATCGCCGGTCGTATCGCGCTCCCAGCGCAAAGGCCTCTCCTCCTGGTCGAAGAGAACGACGTCCGTTATCCGCCCCTTCGAACCGGTTTTTTCCTGGCGCACCCGCTTCCCGTTCTCGAAAAAGTGGGTCTCGTCGGGTTTCCCATTCCGGTCCGTGTCTTTTTCGATACGCACCAAAACGCTCTTTTCATAGACTTGCCGGGTTTCGAAGAATTCGTCCCCGTCGATGTCCACTTCAAGCAAGACGACGTTGCCGGATGCATCCAGATGGGCAACACGGTCGATCCGCCCATCGCCGTCCGCATCCTGCCGGACTACCCGCTCCGCGCCGTAGGTTTCACCGACCCAAGGCCCTGCAGATAAAACCAGCCAGACAAAGGCGCATACCGCTGCCAAAAGGGTGGTCCATTTCCAGCCGGGAACCGCATCGGATTCCTTCATGAATCCTGGAACCCGGATTCGCGCTGAGGCCCAACCCTCAGCCGTTCCATGCACGGGATTGCTCATCGGGTAAAACCAATGCCTCGTATGAACCATCGACCCCTCGAAAGGCGCCGAAACAAAAAAAGCCACGAAGCGCACATGGACCGCCCTTGGCGATCCAGGCCTTCGTGGCCGTTCTTTAATCCTAACAATCGGTTGAATTCCAGGGGAGGGTGCCTTCTTGGCACCTCATGCCCATTTTCTACTCATTGCCGGCCGGAGTGTCAATCCTTAATTCATGCCCGCCATGAAATGAGGCTTTTTCTTCACATCCTTCAGGTGCTCCGTCCCGCCGCTGCGCGGCGGCTTCCGGCTCAGCTAAAGCCAGAGAAATCGGACGGTTGCATGGAAGCGTGCGTTTGTACACCACCCAAACAAGCGCGCAGTTTGACGCCGCGATTGGGGAAAACGGATTCGCGCCCACCCGGAGAAGCACATCGGGCAAGACAACGTTTCCCGTCCGGAAAGATCCGACGGGCAGGAAAAGATCCCGATCCGGTTGCTCTTCGACTCATCATCGAAAAAAAGCGGGCGCCCCGCGAAGGGCTACCCGCTCAAAAGCATCATGCAGATTGAATCTCCTGCCGATCCGATGGACCCCCGCCTCGGCAGCCGAACCATCCGCCTTTCAATCTTACTGGTCGGGACGAGAGGATTTGAACCTCCGACCCCCTGAACCCCATTCAGGTGCGCTTCCAGACTGCGCTACGTCCCGGACACTTGAAGAACCTTATTTATATCCCACTCCCAACACTTGTCAAGCCTTAAAATCCTTCGTTCGCCCATTCCAGGAAACTCTCGAAGGACAAAGGGCCTTGTCAGCAGTGTTTCCTGCGAGTAGAATCGCCCGCATCGTTCGATCCAGCAAAGATCCAACCCCCTTTCAAAGGAGTTCTTACCATGGGAGAACATCAATCGGTGAAAGTGCTTATTGTCGAAAAAAACGCGGAGATCACCCAAACGCTCAAATCCATCCTCGAAAAACGGGGCTTCGACGTTTCGATGGAACCCCGGGCGGAGGAAGGTCTGCAGCTTCTGAAAAAAGGCGGGGTTGCGCTGGCCTTGGCCGGCAGCACCGAAGAGGGCATTCCTACCCTGGAGCTGATGTGCAAGATCGTCATGCAGTCGCCCATGACCTCACTCATTCTCATCTCGGAGTTCAGCAGCGAAGAGCTTGACGAGAAGGCCGAAGGGTACGGCATTCTAGGCAACATCCACCCCCAGACCCCCGCCGACGGCTTGGATGAACTCATCGACACCTTCGATAACATCCATCAAGCCCTGCGCACTCGAAAATGAGCGGACGATGTGCTCCGAATCGACCGTCATTCCGGACGGCAAACAGCCGCGCCCGTCGTTCCACCATCTTTCAGAAAAGCGAATGGGTGTCGTTTGGAGCATAAAGACGATGATTTCCCCATCAGGTTCCGGGGGATCCGGACCATCTGATGGAAACACGTTCTGCATAGAAAAGAGCTGGTTTCCATCCAGAAATGGTCTTTTTGGCCAATCTCGGCGTCGATCTGCACGTTTGCTTGTGCGGCGACCTGCAGATCGCCTCCACGCAAGCGCTTGATTTTCTTGATATTGGCCAAACCGGGACCCGCCGCGAAGCGGTGGGACTGAGCACCCGAAGGGTGTGAAGAAAAACCTCCATTTCCGGATTGGAAACCGGGTTCTGCCGGGAAATCTTTTCCGGGCGGGAGAAAGCTAGGATTCCAGATCCTTGCGGAGGTTGATGAAGCTGCTGCGGTCAAAGCCGAGGGTCTTGAAAAAAGAGAGAAGATCCACTGAATCCCAGCGGACAGCGGTATAAATGTGGTGAATGCCTTTCTCACGGTAAATGCGCAGGATTTCCTCGGCCATGGCCTTTCCGATCCCCTGCCCCATAAATCTTGGATCCACCCCCAAGGAGGCTATCCAGGCGCTCTTCTCGAGGCCGAAACCGCTGTAGATGATGTAGCTGATCATGTATCCTGCGACATCCCCATCAACTTCGGCGACGCAGCTCACGTCCTCGTCTTTCCGGACCATCTCCTTGATGATATGGCCGAAATCGATTCGTGAAGGCTTCTTGATGATCGCGGAGTCGATCCGCCCAATGGCCTCCGCATCTTCAACCCGAATTTTTCTGATGATCAATCTATCGACCACTTTCAGCCCTGTCTTCTGAAAAACGCTTGTCCGTCTAGCTAATCGATCCTGATAATCTTCACCCTGCAGCCTACCCAGTCAGGGGGGAGATAAACCCGGCCACTGTTTCCGCTCAGCTTGACATACTTCTCGACCATCTCTTCACCATAGACCTCGAATTTAACCTTTCCGCTGACCATGGCGTCATCGACAGAAGCCGTTTCACTTTTAGACTTTTTCTCGTCAGGCATCGTGTAGTTTCTTCGAGTAAAGGATCACTGACCGGCATCAGGATGCGAATGACTGTTGCAAGAGGCTTTCAGGACTCCCGGTTCTTATCTCACAGGACGAACCCTTCCCTCAGAGACACCCAACAACCTGCTTGTCTAGAAGATTGTAGCGCGAAATGTCACCCGGTTTCAGATTCTCCAAAGTACCGGAACCTCGACCGGCCTCTTTGCCGAAACGTCGCAGCATGCATGGACGACAAAAGTCTGTTACAGGTAAACAACCGCTGCGCGTTACCATATGCCGCTCAATGAGATCCGGCGGAGAGGCCTATGGGCTACATGACTGCAATCTAGCTACAAAGTGGCTATCTGTCAAGGAAAAAACAACGCGGTAAATATCGCGTTTTATTGATATATTTTAAAAATTAACCCGTAATCCCATAGATAGGGTCGAATGCAATGCAGCCTGTAAAATGCTTCTCAATGGGCTGTCTCCGCCTCATCTTAAAATCCTGGGGCCTATTTCCTCGGATCTGGAACGATCTGCGAGCAGCGCTCAATGACCGCAGGAAAAGTGGGGAGAGGCCGCATGCGGAAGGCGGGCCGGCCAGGACCGGGTGCAGATAAAATCGTACAGATAACCCGTTGATAAAAATAGAGGAAACCACCCTATCAGCGCCGCTCTCCACGCATGATTCCGGATTCGTTCGGTCCCTTGAAATCGAGCCGTTCGATGTTTCCAAGGCCCGCATCGGCCATGATGCCCCGAATCTCCGTTTGGGCGTAGGACCGCCCCTCGCTGGTGTTGACGAGCATATTCAGGGCGAAGAGGGCGGGGAAAAGCGGTCCGTCGAAGCTGTCGTCCATGATGAACTCGTGGATAAAAAGAAGCCCTCCCGGCTCCAGGGCCTTTACGGCCTTGGCCACGATCCTGGCCGCACCCTCCGGCCCCTCCGCGTGCAGGATGTGAGAAAGCCAGGCCGCATCGCAGGAACCGGGGATCGGATCGCTGTGATAATCCCCTGCGGCGAAATGAACCCGATCCTGAACCCCGAACCGGGCGATGGTTCGCTCGGCAAAGGGGCGGGTGTCGGGCAGGTCGAAGACAACGGCGCGCAGATTCGGATCGTGAAGGCAGAAATGAATGGCATAGGTCCCGGGCCCCCCGCCGATATCGATCAGCCGGGAGCGCCCCATCAAATCGATCCTCTTGACCAGATCAGGAGCAATCCCCATCGCGAGGTTGAACATCCCCATGAGGAAGCTCTCGCGCTCGAGCCCTTCCCTCAAGCCCTGCCGCCGGGTCGGCCGCCCGGTCATGACGGCCTCATCGAGCCTCGACCAGGGCTCCACCAGGAAGTGATGGTGCATGACCATGTGTCCAATATACTCGTACGAATCCTCGACAAGGAACCGCCGGGCCTCATCCGTACAACGATAAGACGCGCCCTCTTTCTCGACCAGTCCCATAGCGGCAAGCGCGTTCAAGAGATACGTGAGCGCCCTGTGGTTTACCCGGTGACGTTCGGCCAAACTTTCTGCGGTGGCTCTTTCATCCTCCAGCCACGAAAACACCTTCAGCTTGACCGCAGTCTGAAGCGCACAGCCCTGCCAGTATGCTCCGGATACCCCCAGAATCCGGCCTGGGGTCCAATGTTCATGCCCTTTCATGGCTCATCCAGTCCGCCCCGAGCGAAGGCGGCAAACATTGGGAAATTCTCTCCTCCAATGTCCAACAACCATTTCAGCAGGATATCCTCCTGCAGAGGCTTCCCGACGATTTCAAACAGCTTTCACCCCATTCTTTGCGGCTCTCTTCTTTCGCCGCAAAGAAGCTCCTGGCATTCCAACTGCGCCGATTCTAGACATTTCGGGAGGTTTCAGGAAGCGCCGGACCCCACTGATTTCGTGGACTGCGCGCGCGACCAGCTTTTTTTCCAAATCTTTTCGACCTGCCATTTGCTTACTCCCGCCTCCCGCGCAACCGACCGGATGCTCCACGGGCCTCTATGGGAGGGTGATTTTTTCATCGCAGAGCGGACCAAGCCTTCGACTTCTTGTTCACTCAATTTGGAGGGTCGCCCGGATCTGGGAAAATCCCGCAGACCATCGAGGCCTTTTTCCCTGTACCGACTCACCCAACGGTAGACCAGAGCGACACTTACACCGAGTGAATCCGCCACTTCAGCTGCCGGTTTGCCCCGGTCGAAATCCAGTATGATGCGAGCCCGGGCCGCTACCCGCTTCGAAGCCTTGCTCGACTGCAACCACCGATTTAACCGCTCGCGGTCGAGATCGGTCAAACTGATCTTTATCCGGCATTTTTCTGTCATATCCCTTGCCCGCTATTGTCCAGCCGTTGACTTTTCTTCTCCCGGCCCTTTCACCAGGCCTAAAGAGCCAGAAACAGGGCGAATGAAACTTAACGCGCTTCCAACTCATCACCCTTGCAAGCGAGCAATTTGCGTGCCTGGCCATTCTGAAAAATCCGTTTACCGGCTAATCCCATATCATGCAAGCAATCATGAAAATGAAATAAACCAGCCCTGTTGTTGTTTGCCTATCGGTTCAAAAACTTGGTGGGAAAATCAAGCGTACTCCGAATCGGCAGTTTTTCATTTATGCACAGATGTTGATCAGCAAGTGATGATCCACATCTATTTTCACCTTAGTGACATTATTGTAATCCACATATCTTTCATGTAATTGAATGATCCCTCATATATGAAAATGAGGCAATATAACCTCGCTTTTCATAATTATCACATTAGCATAATTTTCTTCTATTCAAAGAATAAGAAAAAAGCCATGCCGTGATTTAGCGTCCAATTTTGAATCAAACTATAAAATTCACTCGTATAGTAATGACTTATTTTTTGATTTATAACTTGTAAATATCAACAAAATAAAATGAATTTTTGCATAAAAGGAAGCGATATTTATTTATATTCAACAAATATTTTACGCAGTAAAACATATATCAATCCAATTAAAAAATTTAATTTTTCTGATATGTTGCATATAAATGCTAATTTTCAAAATTCTATGACTGCTATAATTTAATTCAATAAAAAAAATAGCATCCATTTTGCTATAAAATGAAATCGTACAAATATCATATCATTAAAAACAAATTATAAATAAAGCAAAATATGATGTCATAATTTTATTTTTAATAGAAAGCTATCAGAAATAATTTCTACAACCGTATCATTGATTGCTGTCATGTATGCACAAAATTTTACGGACATTGACATATGGATCCTGCCCTTCCCATAAGGGCTTAAATCATCCCGTTCAAACTCCTGCATTTTATTACTTGACATCCTAGAAACAGCTCCATATAAATATACTAAAGTTCTAACTTAAAGGTTCGGCGTACAATACTCATCACTAGAAAAGCCAAACCCATCGCGAGATGGGGACGGAAAGCCACGGATCTCTCGAAGACAGCCGGGTTGCCTACTAGGGGGCAATCCGGCTTTTTCGTTGGCTAAGTCAGCCTGTATTTTTAATATCCTTAATTTATATTCAACAGTTATCAAGCTTGATCTTTGCTTGATGGTCTATCGCTAGTCCAAGAATCGTAGTCGCTGGATTTCAGTAAAGGCCAAACCCTTCGTAAGGAGGGGGCGGAAAGTCACGGGTCTGAAAATGACAGCCGGACTGCCTGAATCCTTCAGGTAGTCCGGCTGTCATTTTTTATGACATAAGCGTTTGAAATATCGAACAAAATTCGCGAAAACCATCTATTTCTCAAAATTTGACATCAAACACCATCCGCTGACCAGGATTACAACTGGAGATTTAATTTTAGATGAGACATTTCACAGTTGGCCCTAAAACAGACATTAAATTTACATCTGTTATCATTTAAGGAGAAAAGCAATGAAAAATCGTTTTCTTGGTTGTGGTCTGTTTTTTATTGTATGTCTCTCTTTTTCTATCGCCAACGCACACGATAAAATAGAAATATCCACCACGGGATCTAATGGGACCAGCACACATACTTTTAAGTATATTGGTGTGACTTACAACTATGAATCTAAAACGTCGACTTGGTGTTATGAAGTTACATCCGGCGAAAAGCCATCGCTCAGCCATTGGGTTTTGATTTTGCCAGATTGCTTTAGTGAAAAGAATGTTCTCCAAGCTGATGATAAACCCGAATGGGATGTTAAAAATGGCATTAAATTTGATGAAGGTTATGACGATAATGAAATAAGAACTGTTTGTTTTACACTCGATAACTTATATCCGGTAAAAAGCAATTCACTTTATGTTTATGCAAAAGCTTCTACCTCTGATGAAGTGATTTCAACTGATTTAATTACCGGACCCGATTGCTATGTCCCTGGTTCCATCACCGCATTCAAGTTCGAAGACATCGATCAGGACAAGATCCAGGGCACCGACGAGGATCCCCTTTCCGGCTGGGAAATGACCCTCTACTCCGGCTCCAACTGCCAGAGCGGCGAGGAGATCGGATCCCCTGCCAATACCGACACCAGCGGCAACGCCCTCTTTGACAACCTCACTCCAGGCGAGTACTCCGTCAAGGAAACCCTGCAGTCCGGATGGGCCGCTTCCACCAGCGTCTGCCAGAACATCACCCTCCAGTCAGAACAAGACGCCACCGTCCAGTTCGGCAACTATCAACTCCCTGGTTCCATCACCGCATTCAAGTTCGAAGACATCGA